>CAUUFG010000021.1:0-18239 GCA_963544335.1 uncultured Campylobacter sp. | reverse complement strand
GCCATTTTTTCTCCAAAATATTCGCTCTAGAGTTTGCAAAAATAGACGAAATTTAGTATAAATAGCTTAAATTTCGTCCAAAAGAGTAATTATTTAAATTGCAAAGTCTTATAAAATCCATCTAAAATTAGATAGTTTTTATTGATTGTGTTTTTAAAATATGGTTCTAAATAATCAGTGTATTGTTGTGTGAAAAATCCATTTTCACTGAGCTTAAAAATCGCTTTATCTACTTCGCTAATTAGCTCTTTGTTGCCTTTTAGTGCTCCCACGCAAGTTTGTGATGAGCTACCGCCTACACGCGGAATGCTAAGCTCTATATTTTCGTCATCAAGTTCTAAATTTGCAATAATAACATTAATAGACATATAAGCGTCTGCTTCGTGATTTTGAAGCATATTAAAGCACTCTATTTTTCCACCGCATTCGATCCATTCAGCATTTATATTGCCTGATTTTTTATACTCTTCACTTGTTGTGCCTTTTGTGTAGAGGATTTTTTTACCGGAAAGATCCTCAATTTGTTTGATTTGGCTACTTTTGTGAGTTAAGACAGAAAGATCATTTAATAGATATGGCACTGAAAACTCAACATCATTTTCGCGCTCTTTTGTTTGGGCAAAATTTGCAACAGCAATGTCGATTTTATTCTCTTTTAAAAATGAAATACGCTCATTTGGTTTTAATACAACGAACTCTATTTTGCCATCTTTGCCGACAATCTCTTTGCCGATTGCTTTAGCTAATTCTACTTCAAAGCCACTTGATTCGCCCTCTGCATTTTGACTGCTAAAAGGTGGCAAAGCTTCGCGGATACCGATTCTAATCGTTTTTGAACTTTGAATTTGTTCTAAATTGTCTGCTAAAAGTGCTGTAGCTAATACTAAAAAATATGCTAATTTTTTCATTTCATTCCTTTGTAAGATAAAAAAATGTTGTATTTTACTTAAAAAATTTATAATTTTTATAAAAAAATTATTGCCATTGAAAAATATCTATAAAATAACATTGAATCAAAGATAATTATTGGTTGAAAATTCAAATAAATTTATAAATTTTGAGCCAAATTTGACTCAAAATTTGTCTATTTGTTTTGATTAAAAAGTTCGGTTGAGAGATATCTCTCGCCTGTGTCGCATAAAACAGTAACAATTTTTTTACCGCGATTTTCGTTTTTTCGCGCTAGGGTTGCGGCTGCGGCTAAATTTGCCCCACTTGAAATGCCTACTAAAAGTCCCTCTTTTTGCGCTGATTGTCTAGCTGCGGCTATCGCTGTTTCGTTTTCGATCGTTAAAATTTCGTCTATTATGTCGCGATTTAGTGTTTTTGGAATGAAATTTGCGCCGATTCCTTGAATTTTATGTGAGCAAGCCATTCCTTTTGAGACAAGTGGCGAACTAGCTGGTTCAACCGCGACGATTTGTGTTGCGGGATTTGCTCTTTTTAGGGCTTTGCCTATTCCGCTAATCGTCCCGCCTGTGCCAAATCCTGCGACTAAAATATCGACTTTACCACCTGCTTGTTCTAAAATCTCAGGCCCAGTTGTAAGCTCATGAATGCGCGGATTTTCGGGATTTTCAAACTGACTTGGTATAAATGAATTTGGATATTTTTGTGCCAAATATAATGCCTCATCTACTGCGCCTTTCATGCCTAAATCAGGGCGTGTTAAAACAAGCTGTGCGCCAAAAGCGACCAATAATTTTTGGCGCTCTATGCTCATTGAGCTTGGCATCGTAAGAATGATTTTTAGCCCATAATAGGCACATACCATCGCTAAACCAACACCTGTATTGCCACTTGTGGGCTCAATGATGATGCTTTCTTTATTTATTTTGCCACTTTTGAATGCCTCTTCAATCATAGCTTTTGCAATGCGGTCTTTTATCGAATGACCTGGATTTAAAAACTCAGCTTTTGCTAAAATTTGGGCTGTGTCGCCAAAGCTATTTATTTTGATAAGTGGAGTTTTGCCGACTAGCTCTAATACATTGTTTGCTATCATTTTTGCTCCTTTGAAAATTTTAAATGCTGTAATTTAGTGTCTCTACGCTATTAGCTTTAAATTTTAAAAAATCACTCACAGGGTGATTGAAAAGCTCACGTAATTTTGTGTTTTGCTCTTGGATATAGGCTTTTATGTATGGATTTTTGATCTCTAAATTTGAGATTTTAAAATCTTTTTCGAGAGATTCGAAAACATCTACAAATTTGATCTCATCTAGCTTTCTTGCGAGATAAAATCCGCCGTTTTTGCCCTTTATGGAGCAGATAAGATTCGCCTCACGTAGCGGGTTTAAAATTTGTTCTAGGTAGCCTTTTGAGATGCCTGTTTTTTCACTGATATCTGCGATAGAAATCGGTGCGATTTGGCTTGCTGTGGCGATTTGTTCTAATGCAATTAATCCATAAATTCCTTTTGTTGTAAGTAGTGCCATTATTTTAATGCTCCATCTAAATCAGCGATCAAATCGTCTGCATTTTCTAAGCCGATGCTTAGTCTGATTAGTCCTTGTGAAATTCCTGCTTGTTGTAGTTCGGCTTCGCTTAGCTGAGAGTGTGTTGTAGAAGCTGAGTGAGATATTAGTGATTTGCTATCGCCTATATTTACAACTATGGAAAAAATATTTGTATTATCGGCTACGTTTTTAGCGGTTTTAAAATCTCCAACATCAAAACAAAGCAGACCACTGCAAAGCCCGTCTGTGAAATTTGTATTTACGTAATCATAAAATTTCGAGCTTTTTAAACCCGGATAATTTACGCTTTTGACTTTTGGATGTTTTTCTAAAAATTCGGCGATTTTTAGGGCGTTTTGGCTGTGGCGACGCACGCGCACATCAAGCGTTTCTAATCCTTGGATTAGCTGAAATGCGTTAAACGGCGAAAGCGTCATTCCAAAATCTCTTAACACGGAAATTTTAAATCTTAATGAAAACAGATCAAAATTTTCAGCCAAATTTGCTAAAACTAGCCCATGATAACCTTCGTCTGGCTCATTATAATATGGATATCGTGCGTTGCCTACAAGCTTTTTATTTAGCGATTTTGCGCTAATGGCTGCGCCTGCGATGCTAAGCCCTTGACCACTGATATATTTGCTCGCGCTGTGTGTTATTACATCTGCGCCGTGAGCTATTGGGGTGAAAATAATTGGTGTGGCGACGGTGTTATCAGCTATTGTTACGATGCCAAATTTATCTGCTATTTTTACTATTTCATCTATTTTTGCGACTGAAATTTGAGGGTTTGATAGTGTTTCAAAAACAATTGCTTTTGTTTTATCTGTTATTAAATCTGCTAAATTTTGCGGATTTTCTGCATCAAAAGTCTTTGAATTAATTCCTAGGCGTTTTAAATTTACGCTAATTAAAGTCATGGTTCCGCCATAAACTTTATCTGAGTATATTATTTCATCACCTGCGCCAGCTAAATTTACCAAAGTGCCAAAAAGTGCCGATTGTCCACTAGAAGTAGCCGCTCCTGCTACGCCACCTTCTAATGCGGCGATGCGTGATTCAAAAATTTCGGTTGTTGGATTTGATAAACGTGTATAGATCGGTCCTAACTCTTTTAAAGCAAAACGATTTGCCGCTGTTTGCGCGTCGCCAAAATCATACGCTGTTGCTAGGTGGATTGGAACTGCCATTGAGCCCAAATTTGCTTTTGCGTCATAGCCAAAATGTGTTGCGATTGTCTCTTTTTGCATCGAAAATCCTTTATTAAAATAAAATGTGTCGCGGATTATAATAAATTTTATATTAATAAGTCAAGTAATTATGTATTATTATTTAAATCTTGATAAAAGTGCGATATTATCGACATTTTAAAAATATAGTAAATAGATAAAATCAAATCGATATATTATATTAGTTTATTTAAGATAGAAATATTTGCTATAATTGCGCTCAAATTTAAATTAGGATTTAAAATGAACGAAAAAGAAAAACGCGTAAAATATATAAGGTTGCTAGAACGCTTCGCGCGAGTGGTGATTTTAGCGCTCAAACGCGACGATTTTAGTGTGGAAATTTTTGTAAATTTGGTAGAGAAAATCGCGAAACCTTTGCATGAGTGTGAGGCGGTTTTTTTGGATAGTGCTTATACAAAAGAGCTTGAAAATTTCGTAAATTTGGTACTTGTGGCGAAATTTGATAGCGAAAACAACCAGAGTAGGGCGGAGCTTTTAAAACATGCAAATTTACTTGAAAAGCTAAAAAATGCGAAATTTAAAAAAGAAAAGCATAAGAGTAAGAAATTTGATGAATTTTGATAGAGCGATATCTATTAAATATTTAAAATTCATATAAAACAAAATGCAAAAAAAAGTTAAAAGACACATAATTGTGTAAATATTTATCTCTTTTTTCGTATGGACTTAAATTTTGCTTTTTGCAACTTAAATTTTCATATTTTATCGCCATATGAAAGTGATAATCGCGCGTTAAATTTCTCTAATCCATTGCTTTTAAAAATAAGTATTTGAAATTATTTTTTTTGCACTTTTGCTTAGTATTTTGAATTTCTATTTTGTATGGGTCGTTTTTAAATTTATCGTCAGTATCCGCAAAAGAGTAGGAAAAGATGGGCCAAAAATATAAAAATAAAATTTATTTTATTCATAAACACTCATATCATTTAAATATTTAAAAAATTTACACTCTTGAAATTATATAAAAATTTAAAAATTTGATGATTATTTTATAAAATTTTTAAAGGATATAAAATGAAAAAAATCGTATTTATGGCTATTTTGTATGGAATTTCTTGTGCGAATTTTTTAAATGCGGAAATTCACACAAAAATTAATTCAGATTACATTAAACATTGTAAAAAAGGAATAAAAGGCGCGCGTGAAATGCTAAATGATTATCTGATTGAAATGGATAAAAAGTGTGATAAAAATGATTTTAAAGCGTGTGTATTGGCTGGACTTGCAATTAGCATAAACGATTTTAAAAAGTGGAAAAATTATAATAAATATGATGGGAACGCATATTTATATAAAGTTTGCGAAAGCGAAAGCGAGCAGGGAAATTTTGCTTGTTTAAATATTGCTAATATGTATTTTAATGAGTATTTATTTGGCGCAAAATCAAAAAAAGATTACTATTTATATATGGCAAAAAAATATTATAAAAAGAGTTGTGAAAAAGGCAATAGCGCATCTTGTGAAAAATTTAAAAATATAAATTAATCGCAACTAAAATTAATTAGTTGCGATCATATTTTATAATCCTTGTAATATCAGACTATAAATCTGTTGGCTATAATTACTCTTTTCAAGAGAGTAACAAGGTAAAGATAAGGTGTTATTATTGGTTTTATTAAAAGCTTGTTTAAACTCTTCTTTACCAGCTTCCTTGCCTATTGTTGCAATTAATCCTACCACGCTACTTGCTTTAAAAAAATATTTGTAAATATTCTCAATCTTCTTGTGCAATAGTTCATCTCTCTTAAAAACTCATCAACTTTTTTGGCTACATTAATATTGATTGGTTCTATGTTAGCTGGTATTGGTTCTAGAAAATTTCCTATCACATAAACATAAAGTTCTTTTGCTTCGTCGCTCATATTTTTCGCTTTGCATCGCCTTTAATAGCGATGCAAATTTAGATTATTTTACTTCATAAAATCCGCTTGGTTTACCACTTAAATCAATCATGATATTTTTGATTTGCGTGTAGTGATTTAATATCATTTTGTGCGTTTCGCGTCCAATTCCTGACTCTTTATATCCGCCAAATGGTGCGCCGGCTGGGATTTGATTGTAAGTGTTTATCCATACGCGTCCTGTCTCCATTGCGCGCGCTGTGTTTAGGGCTTTATTGATATCGCGTGTGAAAACTGCCCCGCCAAGGCCGTATTTGCTATCGTTTGCGAGTTTGATAATTTCGGCTTCGTCTTTAAATCTAATCAAAACGCCCACTGGCCCAAAAATTTCCTCTTGCGCGACGCACATATCATTTCGCACTTCGCTTAGTAAAGTTGGCTCAACAAAAGTCTTTCCCGCACTTGAAATTTTACCGCCGACAGCGATTTTTGCGCCCTCTTTGACGCCAATCTCTACATATTCAACGATTTTTTGCGCCTGTTTTTCGTTGATTTGTGAGCCCATTTGTGTAGATGGATCTAGCGGATTGCCTACTTTTACGCTTTTAAATTTGGCGACTAATTTCTCTACAAATTCATCATAAATTTCATCTTGCACAAAAATTCTACTTCCCGCGCAGCAAACTTGCCCTTGGTTAAACAAAATTCCTAGCATTACGCCATCTAGTGCCTTTTGTATATCGGCGTCGGCGTAGATGATATTCGCGCTTTTTCCGCCTAGTTCAAGCGTGGCTGGGATTATGCGTTTTGCAGCCGCTAAACCGACATCGCGACCAACTGCTGTTGAGCCTGTAAATGCTAGCTTATCTAAGCCTTCGTGATTTTTTAGGTATTCGCCTGATTTGCTTCCGCGACCTGTGATTACATTGATTACGCCTTTTGGCAATACATCTTTGATGAGGCGCATTAGCTCTAAAACGCTAAGGCTGGTTTCGCTGGAAGGTTTTAATACGCTTGTATCACCCGCTGCGATAACCGGTGCTAGTTTCCAAGCGGCCATCAAAAATGGGAAATTCCACGGGATAATCTGCCCTACGACGCCGATTGGTTCGCGTAAAACGATAGATAATAGGTTGCTACCAAGGATATTTGAGCTACCCTCTTCACCCATAATTACGCCCGCAAAATAGCGAAAATGCTCAACGCTTAAAGCGACATCAACGTTTAATGTTTCGCGGATTGGTTTGCCATTATCCATTGTCTCAACTTCAGCTAAAAACTGCGCGTTTTGCTCAATAATATCGGCGATTTTTAATAAAATTTCGCTTCTTGTGGCGGTTGTTGTGTGGCGAAAGCTCTCGAATGCTTTGCGCGCTGAGGCCACTGCGCGATCTACATCAGCTTCGCTAGCGTCTGCAATTTGAGAAATTTTTTCGCCTGTGGCTGGATTAAAAACGTCTAAAAATGCGCCATTTTCGGCTTTTATAAAAGCACCATCGATAAACAAATCATAACTTGATTGTAAATTTGCCATAATTTCTCCTTTGAAAAAATAATTGAAAGTTGAATTCTATTATTAAGAAGTTAATGCTTGGCGACAAAGATCAATAAAAAAGAGTATATTCATTAAAATTATGCAGGTGAAATTTAGTTTGTTTGAATTGCAAAATTTAATTATTGGTGATTTGTTGGATTGTAATGTGAAAACCGATGTAATAAATGGATAATTTTTGTTTCACTTAAAAAACGCAAAGTGCGATTTTTATGAAATTTGGCTAAGAAAACTTACATTATTTTAAACTCATTATAGATGAATTTAAATCTATTAGATTTTAAAAAGTGATTTTTATTGAGTTGAAATTTGTAAAAATTTGCCAAATTTATTTGGCAAATAATTTACTCACAAAGTGCATATTTTAGGACATCTGTAGCGCAATCTACTGGGATTATTTGTAAATTTTTGCGCACAATATCAGGTAGATCGTCTAAATCGCGCTCGTAGTTTTTGTGCGGGATTAATACTCGTGAAATTTTGGCTTTGTGTGCCGCGATTAGTTTTTCCTTTAGACCGCCTATTGGTAACACATTTGCGCTAAGTGTAAGCTCACCAGTCATCGCCAAACACCCATTTACTGGCTTTTGAGAAAGTATCGAAGCGATCGCGGTAAGTAGCGCAATACCAGCACTTGGCCCATCTTTTGGCGTCGCACCTTCTGGAATGTGAATATGTAGGTCAAATTCTTTATAAATTTGATCGCTTGCGACAGGGATTTGCCCCTCATCAATCAGCACTTTTGCTAAGCTAAACGCGATTTGAGCGGACTCTTTCATTACATCGCCTAATTGTCCTGTGATTTTTAATTCGCCTTTGCCCTTTATTCGCACAGCTTCGATTTTTAGCGTATCGCCACCCACACTAGTCCACGCTAGTCCATTTACAATGCCAATGCGATTTTTATCATCGGCGAAATTTATATCATAGACTTTTTTATCGAGAAATTCTTTTAAATTTTCATTCGTAATTTCTACTTTTTGTGCGTCTTGCGAGACAATTTTACGGGCGATTTTACGGGCGATTTGTGCGATTTTACGGCGCAAATTTCGCACACCGCTTTCGCGAGTGTATTCTTCTATAATAGACTTTATCGCCTCTTCGCTAAAAAGTGCTTCATCTGGCTCTAGGCCGTGTTTTTTTAGCTCTTGTGGGATTATATATTTTTTTGCGATCTCAAATTTTTCATCATCGGTGTAAGAATTTACAAATATAAACTCCATTCTATCGCGTAAAGGCGCAGAAATCGTGCTTATATCATTTGCTGTGGCGATGAAAATAATTTTATTTAAATTTAGATTGAAATTTAGATAATTATCGCGAAATTTATCGTTTTGTTCTGGATCTAAGATCTCTAAAAGTGCCGCTTCTGGATTGCCATGCGTTGTGCGTCCCATGATTTTATCTATCTCGTCTAAAACGATAACCGGATTCATCTGCCTTGCGTTTATTAGCCCTTGGATTATGCGCCCAGGCATTGAGGCAACATATGTGCGCCTGTGACCGCGAAGCTCACTAACATCATCGACCCCACCCAATGCAATACGCACAAGCTCCCTATTTAGCGCGGTTGCAATTGAATTTGCAAGGCTAGTTTTACCCACGCCTGGAGGCCCAACAAAGCACAAAATAAACCCGCCACCGATATCTTTGCCGCGCTTTTGGCGGAGCTCTTTTGTCGCGAAATATTCGATTATACGATCTTTTGGTTTTTCAAGAGAGTAGTGATCTTTATCTAGCTGATTCGCGATAGCTTTGAGTGATAAATTTTCATCAACAACATTTGCAAAAGGCATACGAAAAACCCATTCCACATACTCTGCGCTTGCGGCACCATCGGCATTTGTTGCGCCTAAGCGGTTAAATTTATCGATTTGAGATTTTACCTCTTTGTAAATTTCATCATTGATAAACGGGCGCAATTTTTCTAGCTTTTCTTCGTATGAAATTTCGCCATTTTCGTCAATACATTCGCCACATTTGCCATCGCATTTGTGTTCTTCGTCTGTGATTTTATGTAAGCGTTTAAGCTCATCTTTTACCATATTTAGCTGTTCGTTTAAAAAATATTCGCGATTTTTTTGATTTGTCTTTTTTTTGACGCGATCTTTTATCTCGTTTTCTATTTTTTTGCTTTGGACTAGCTCATCTATGTGTAGTAAAATTTTATCTATTTTATCTTCAAAAACCTGCTCAGTAAAAAAATTATAAGCAGTTTTTTTGTTTAGTCTTAATAAATTTAATACCAAATCCATTGCACGATTTGGTTCTAGCGCGTCGTTAATTGTAGTTAAAATATCAGGCGAGGCAAACTCTAAAAATTCGTTAAAATCGGCTATTTTTTCTTTGAAAAATTTGAGATTAATATCGGCGTGTTCGGGATCTTTATATTCTAAATTTATAGGCGTGACACTTGCTAGAAGTGGATTTTTACCTTCGTGAGATGAAACTTTGGCTTTATAACTTCCTTGAAATAAAATTTTTATCTTTCCATTTGGAAGCTCTACTTTTCTAATAATATTCCCAACTACGCCACAATCAAAAATCGCATCAAAATCGCGCTCATTTTGGTTTCCATCTTTTGAACAAATGATGCAAATTTGTGTATCATTTTTTTCTGCGTATTCAATTGCGCGTTTATTTGCGCTATCATCTACAAAAATCGGTGTAATCATAAAAGGATAAATAAAAAGATCATCCTCAACTAAAACCGGCAAATACGGGAGATTGTTTAACTGTTCTTTCATATTGACCTACTCAAAAAACGCGCGATACCACGGCAACTGCGGTGCGACCATATTTGCATCATCTAATCCAGTAATCATCAATTTATCTTTATAAATTTTGGCCGAAACGTCTTTTCCGGTGCGCTCATAAAGCTCTTTTATATTTTTATCAAGGTTGTAAAGTGCGAGTTTAAATTTAATTCGCATTGTCTCAATCATTGGGCGATATATGCTTTGTGGATGCTCTTGCAAAAATTGTGAAATTTCAATCAAGCTATCTTGCATTAAAGCCTGATTGCGGTTTGGTTTATTAAATGATTCATAATTTGCTTTTATCTTAAGAAATTTGGCATATTCTATCTTTTGGCTGTTGCCGTATTTCATTATGTATCTATCTAAATATTCGTTTGCTTTTGCGTAATTTTCATCGCGGATGTAGGCTTGTGCCATGATTAGTGTGGTGTCTTCTAATAGTTTTGAGCCAACGTGTTCGCTTGCAAGTGACATATAGTGAGTGTCTGCTAGAGTATAATCTGCTGATTTTAGATCTTTTATAATCATCTCTTGCCAAGCTTGTGCTGGGAGATTAAATAGCTCATCTGAACTTTTTGTCGAACAACCAACAAGCAACGCAGCCGTTGCGAAAATGGATAGAAATTTAGTTTTTCTCATATCATTCCTTAATAAATTCAAAATAAATTTTTGGCATTTTATTAACAATTGCATAAAATTTGGCTAAAATAGCCGAGCTTAGGTTTTAAATGAAAGGTAAATTTCAAATATGCGTATTCATGTTTTAGGTAATGGCGTGATGGCTAGTGCGATGATTGAGGCTTTAATTAATAGCAAATTTGAAGTCGTTGTTGTCGGTCGCAACGAGCAAAATCTCTCTAAATTTAAAGAGATTGGATTGCAGATTCAAACCTACGGCGCGAGTTACGATATCACGGATAAAAATATAATTTTAGCTTTCAAACCACACGCTATTTCTGATATGAAGCAAATTTTAAGAGGGAATGCGCAAAATTGCATAAGTGTTTTGGCGATGAGTAAATTTGAAAATTTAGATTTTATAAAAGCCAAAAATTTCGCGCTTTGTATGCCAAATATCGCCGCAAAATTTGGTGCTTCAATCACTCCGTATATTTTCCGTGGCGAAAACGATGGCGAAATTTCTCAAATTTTAGGTAGCTTTGGCAAGATTGTTAGGGTTGAAAATTATGCAGAATTTGACACTGCTGGTGTTATCAGTGGATGCGCGCCTGCGTTTTTAGCTTTAACAGCTGAGGCTATCGCAAATGGCGGTGTGAAAAATGGCTTAAAAAGCGTGGTATCTAGAAAGCTAGTAAGCGGGCTATTTAATAGCATTGGAACACTTTTGGAGCAAAAACATCCAGCTATTATAAAAGATGAAATTTGTTCTCCTAGTGGGACGACGATTGAGGGCGTATGTGTGTTGGAGCAAAAATCCGTGCGAGATGCCTTTATATCCGCACTCAGCGCTAGTGTAAATAAAAGTAATAAAAGTAAATTTAAATGATCTTTGAAATGTTAAGGATTACGAAAGGAAAAGAGATGAAGCGAGGTTTTTCTATCATAGAGCTTGTTTTTGCTATTGTTGTTATCGGGCTTGTGTCGTCTGTTTTGCCGAGATTGATTGCGCAATCTCAGCGTTCAAACGAAGCTGCCATAAAACAAGAGATGGTCTATAATGCCGTGGCAATGGCGCACAGGATTAATAATGCATATTGGGATAGTCAATTTTATCGCAATAACGCCAATGGAAATAGTGCTTTGCCAAAATACACCATTGCGGGCGAGGCAATGAATGGCATTATAAGAGATGCAAATTCGCTAGGAAGCAATGCCAATCAAATAGCTAGACAAATTACCTCTACCGCACCAACAGCTAAAGCAAATTTTAGAAATGTTAGTTTTTCGCCGGGTGGCACTGCAAATGTCATCAATGAAAGAAATAGTGTCCGAATAGACGTTGATGATTATGATGGTGATCAAATTGTTCTTAGTTCAACTCCAAATAATGGAGATTTTATTGTTAGGACTAGATTGGATGTTGGTGTTGATTATTTAACTGCAAATATAAATGTTGTTGGAACTGTTGCTGCTATTACTCTCAATCCAAATTCGATTTCTGCTAATGCTACTTCATTAAAACGTGCAAGAATTACAGCACGTGAATTAGGCGCAGGTAATAATCTGCGAACGCAAGGTAGCGCGAGTCAGATAAATTTAATTACCGTAAATATAGGCGAACAAGCATTTACATTAGGAAATATAGATAATATTGAGGGAAAATTTTTCCAGAGTAATTTTAGTATTTAAAGGTTGAATTTATGAAAAAAGCATTCACACTTGTAGAGTTAATATTTGTTATAGTTATTTTGGGAATTTTATCGGTTATGAGCACCGAGTTGATACTTAATGTTTATAGAAATTATGTCTATTCAAAAGCTATTAATGAATTAGAGAGTAAAGTCGAGATCGCTTTGGAGCAAATCAGCTCTAGATTGACCGATAGGATTCGTCATACGACTATCGCTAGATTGCCAGCTGGTGCTGTGATTCCAGCGGGTGGTCGCGCTTTTGTTGCGATAAATGAGACAACTCCAGCTCATGCTATTTTGGAGTGGTATGGACAAAGTAGCGAAAGTAAATTTTTTGCAACAGGGCTTCGTGATCGTCTGATAGATAATGTAGTTTATGGCTGGAGTGGATTTTTGCATAGATTTGGTGCTTGTTCTTATGATGCTGGTGCTGGGAAATATGGCTCTTGTTTTAATCCGTCGGCAGATGGTTTGAGCATAAGTCAAATTCGCACCCCAGCCACAAATTTTACAAATGCAGCAAATGTAATTAGAGGTTATGGCTCTGCTTCTGCTGCTGTTGTTTTTCCGGTAAATAACTCGGTTAATAATTATTACGATATAACTGCCGGTGCCACGCCGAGTGATACACAATCAGCTATTCCGATAAATTTGGCTAGATCTGCTGATGATACGATTTTATTTACTGCTCCTTACACCATTAAAACAGCATTAAATTCTGGTTTGATAAATAATCACGGAATTTCTGAAAGATATTATGTATCTCACTCGGCTTATGCGCTGGTGCCTGTAAATTTTGCAAGTTATGATGAAAGAGGTACCGCCCGCCGAGAATTTGATCTTGCTTTATATTATAACTACTACCCGTGGAATGCGGCGAATAATAGATATTTAAACGGCACTAACTCTATATTGCTTAGACATGTTACGATGTTTCGTTTCCGTGGCAATAACAACACGGTTGAGCTAAAACTGTGCGCCCGCGATCCGCTTAATTTGCCAAATAGTCAAGATTTTATAGTATGTAAATCAAAGGTTGTCCTATGAAAAAAGTATTTAATTCAACAATGCGCCCAGCATTTAGTATGATTTTAGCGATAATTTTTATTGTTGTGATTGCCACGCTCGGTATGCTCTCTTTGCAGCTTTCCGCCCAATCAGCCAAACAAACAGAGCATGTTTTTTTAAGAGAACAGGCTGATTTATTCGCTATGAATGCGGCTGAACTTGCAGTTTTGACAATGCAACAAAATCCATATGTTGGAACAAATCAAGGCAATTGGATAAGAAATATTGAAATTTGTTATCCTGTCGCTTGCATTCCTCAAAATAATCAATGGTTATTGAAAGCAACTGTTCAAATTAATTATATGGCATTTAGAAATTTAGACAAAGTTAATCCTGTGCTAAACAACGCAAATAATCACGCAGCTAACATAAAAGCAAAAAAGGCAGACGTTACAAATGACAATATAGCTATGCTAAATATAACAGTCGAAAGTAACCCGGCTTTAATACGGGATAGAATTCGTATTTTTAGATCTACGATTCAAAGACCATAAAATTATTCGAAAGGAGAGAAATCATGAATACAAGTATCACTGGTAAGCAGTTTAAACTAACTGAACCTATCAAAGAGTATGCCACACGTGCATTTGAGGCGCTTGAAAAATACGGGCTTAATATTATCTCATCAAATTTGACAATTTCGGCAGATGAAAAAGCTGGTAAAAAGGGCTTTGTAATTGATTTTTATATGAATTTGGCTGGCAAAAATACAATCGTAATTAGCCAAAAAGATAAAGATCTCTATGCGGCGATTGATCTTATCATTGAGCGCGCGCTTAAAGTCTTACGCAGAGAGCACGATAAAATAGTAACAACTAAAAATAAAGACACTCAAAAAGAGAATGCAAATTTAAGCGCAGCTAGCTTAGACGAGCCAAATTTGGATGAAACTGGGATTGACGAGATTGTGCCTATGGAGCTAGAGCTTTACAAGCCATTTGAGATCGATGAAGCACTTCAAAAGTTAAAAGCCTCTGACGCTATTTTTTTGGTATTTAATGACATGGATGCAAAAATGCGCGTTTTATACAAACGAAACGATGGAAAATTTGGGTTATATTAAATTATAAATTTAGGGCAATAAGATGAAAAGCTTGTGATTTATCTATTTTTGAAATAGACTTAAATTTAAGGCTTTATTTTTCATTTTTGTTGCCTTGATTTTTATAAATTTAAGATGGATTAATCAGATTTCGTTAAAAATAGTTGAGCCAGATTGGCTTTTTATAGTTTTAGCTTAAAAGTCATAAATTTTTGATTTTTTTAGCATAAATTTGGTATTTGGTTTTGATATTTTTTAAACGTCTTGTTTTATATAACATATGAGTTTAATAAATAAAATTTTAAATGCTAAATATTATTAAATTTTTGAAAGGATAAGAGTATGAAAAAGTTTTTATTTACAATAACTTTAATTACGGCTTTGGGCAGTGTCGCTTTTGCTGGTGGTACTGCTAGTGTTGGCGGTCAATGTCCGGGCGGTGGTAGTGTTTGCCCTCCTGCTGATGATGGTACGCTATATGGACAAGCAGAGTTAGGAAAACCGACGACTTTATATAAATATGAGTGCGAATGGCGAACTGATAGTGTGAGTAGTTATAATAAATTGACAAAGAGTAAATATTATCAAGCATTAAAATCTGCTATAAGTACACATGGTGCATTAGAAAAAATGGGCATGTCTTATGATAAAGCGACAGATCAGATAATATGTGGTCGTGAAATACGTACAAGTAGAGAATATCCGCTTGATAAATACGGCAAACCTATTTTATGCAATAAACAAATTCAATTTAAGATAAATGGATATCGCTTTACAAATGATTGTACCAATAAAAAACTAGTTAATAACCATGTCGGGGTTGTAGCTGGTACAGATAATGGTGGCTTACTACGTCAGACAAATCTAGCATACAACGAGAAGGCAGGCGGTTATATAAATTTGCCAAAACAAAATGACGTAATGCAAGGTGACGAAATAGGCAAATCTGTAAATTCCGTAAACGGTGATTATGCTGCTACGGCAAATAGTGTTTTAAATTATAATCGTGGAAATTATGATAATGTCTCTACTTGGTATAAAAATGACGGTGGTCTTGGTGGTTTTAATAGCTCTAAACAGCTAATCTCTTTGCCGCCACGATTAGAAGCAGAGGATATTATCTATGCTAGATTATACTGGGCTGGAAATATCCATAGCGGTCCAAACGCAGATAAACGTCTTAAAGGGGTTGTCAATAATGGCCATTTAAATAGCGGTGGTAAAGATATAATCAAGAGTGCAATCAATGGTTACCGCAAGGTAACAATGAAAGCTCAAGGGATGAAAGAAGCGAAAGATTTTCATGCTAAAGATACGGATGTATATTTTGATTACAGCTTAGATTATGCTCAAGGCGGTCTGTATTTTATGTATAGCAATAGCGTAGATGTAAAAGATTACATTAAAGATATGGTCAATCAAAATAGTGCAAAATTTGATAGTGCAAATTCACCAGTTGATATAGAGATTGCGGTTGGCAATATTAAATCAATGAGTGGTGCCCCTAGACAATATTATGATTCTATCGTAAATACCGTTACTCTAGGCGGAAGTGATAATGGATGGACCAAAAGTGGTACTTATATCGCAAACTACGGAAACTGGTCTTTGGTGATTGTATATAATAAAAAAAATACAGCAAATATGGACGCAAGTATAAAGAAAAAATATTACAAACCTAAATATGTAACCTTATATCACGGTATGAGTGAGCTTTTAGCAGCTAATAATCTCAAAAGCTATATGACATTTAATATGGATGGCTTTTTTACTCCTAGTGATGATGATTATGATGCTAAGATAACATTTTTCACAAACCAAAATGTCGGATATAATAACGAAAACAACAGTGGTTTTATGTCTTTTCAAAATAAAAAAAATACTAGCAACTATGTGACTATGCCTGTTAAACCTGGAAGTAGTGAAAAATGGTTATATCCTGGTATATTTGTTACAGAAGCTGGTAGTGCAAATGGTAAAGAGATTGGCTATCGAGATACTGGTGCTATCGGTATGTATACACGTAATGTTAATGACTATATGTCTGGATCTCAAACACAAACATCAGCCAAATTTGGTGTAGGTAATTGGAATGGACAAGGCGAGCAATCACTTCTTTCATATATGATATTCTCTACAGATGTATATGTTCCGCGACTTTGTTATGTGTATCACATATATAGTTCAAATGGAGAAAAAGATCAATTCTCAGCTGTAAGAGGTGATAGAATTCGAACTATTATGAAATTTAAAAATGAACCAGTAAAGAATGGAAAAAGCGAAACAGCAACTGGCGTTGTGGTTAATTTTGAAATGGATTCAAACAATTCATACTATAAAGATTCGCTAATTTTAAATAATAAAGTTTCAATCAACAAGAGATTTAAGGAACATAAAGATAAAGTTGATTCAATCGTTAAGAATGGTGTTGCCAATACGGATTTTGCATTTTTAAAAGATGATGAAGATAATGCATATAAAAATGCAGATAGAACCGAGAAATTTACTTCAGGAATTTATTACAATAAAAAGCTAAAATCAATAGAGAAAAAATTGGTAAAGAAAAAAGAGTATGTTCGTGTAATTGAATACGCATATGAAGTTGTAAAAAATCAAAAACGAATAAAATGTAAAAGAAAAGTTGAAAATGGCAGAACAACCGATGATTGCGAATTAGATGCAAATGGCGATATTATCCCGATTGATTATAAAGTAGTTATGAAACCTATTGATGTAATGTATCCTGTAACTGAAGTTAAAATCGCAATTGGAGACGGCGCGGGTGGTACGGGTAAAAATCCTGATGAGTTCATAGGTGGTAGTTTAAAAATAAATGAAGAGGTCTTTGTGGAGTATGAGTCTATACTTGGCGATAGATATGTTCAGAATAAATTTACATTGGATTTCGCGCAAGTTATAAATGGTAAAACTATTCAATATAAAGGTCAAGAGATAGAGCAATGTACATCTGAAAGCGATGTCGGCAAAGGCGAGAAAATTAAAGTCATACCTTTAAATGGCTTGCGTGTAGTAAATCAAAATGTAACGCAAAGTGATGTAGATAGTGCACTAGATAAGATTACTGGAAAATTAAGAAAGAGCTTTAATAATAATTTATATACACAAATTGGCGGTAAAGAATTTAAAGCTAATTTAGTCTATACTCCAGATATGAGCCGAAGCGTAACTATGAATGCAGATGGCACTGTGACAGTATGGGGTGAAGATGGAAAAAGCTCTAAAAAGATGAATTATGAGGATTTTATAGCACAAGCGACACAAACTACCAAATTTAACTCATATGGAGTTGTATATCTATCTTTAGTGCCAAAGAAAAACATTGGTTCGGATAAAAAACAAAAAGAGTGCAAGGATTTGACAATTGGTGCTTATAATTCAGCTGGAACTCCTATTGCCGGATCGGACACTGTACCATTTTATTATGATGATTTTAAAGATAAAGTAGAAATTGGCGAAGGGAAAAACAAAAACAATCAACCTGTAAATAAAGGCTATAAACAAGGGTACCCACACCCTAGCTACGCAGTGGATTTTAATGGCAAGAATTTCTTGGAATTAAATAAATTAAAAGTTGATTACAATATGGATTTATATACATTTGTTGTATCTTATGCGCCTTATATGGTTAATCAAAAAGATTTTAAAGATGGTACAGAGGATAGTAAAACTAGCAATGCAGTCAAAGAGTGTCAAAATGATTATGATGATGGATATGCTAAATGTTCTTCGCAATCAGTTAGTTTTTGTTCAAATAGTCAAAATTTAGGAAAAGACGAAACATATTCTTTATGTCTTGTTAGAAAAAATCAATCTTGCCTAGCAGAAGTTAGTCAAAAATATCAAAATTGTATTGGCGGTAGCAAAGAGGTAATAAAAGATGCCGTAGTTAATAAGCAAGGTCTATTTAACGTTTGCGCGTCTGATAATTTTGC
>CAUUFG010000020.1:0-18261 GCA_963544335.1 uncultured Campylobacter sp. | reverse complement strand
AAATAGCAAATTTCCCCGCATTGGGGGAAATTTAATCAAAGCATAATCGGCGCTAAAATAAATCCAAACGCAACCGAAAACGCGATCGCCAAAATGCCTGGGATAAAAAACGGATGGTTGAAAATATATTCGCCGATTCTTGTCGTGCCTGTATCGTCCATCTGCACAGCCCCCAAAAGCGTAGGATATGTAGGCAAAACAAACAGCGCAGAAACCGCCGCAAAAGAGGCTACTATTATATAAACATTGCTCGTATCAGATGCGCTAATGCCAAGAGCGGCGATAACAGTCGGGATTAAAGCTTTTGCTGTGGCAGCTTGTGAATAGAGCAACATACTAGCCAAAAACAGCGCAACAGCCAAAAGCGCGGGATAATCTTTAACCAAATCTCCAGCCAAAGCCTTAATCTGATCGGTATGATTTGAGACAAAAGTATCGCCAAGCCACGCCACGCCCAAAACGCAAATGCAAGCGGTCATTCCGCTTTTAAATGTGCTTGTATTAGAGAGTTGCCCAACATCAATCTTGCAAATCATCACAATAAGTGTCGCAATAATCATCATAAAGCTCATAATCGCGCCATCGCGTGCAAGCGCAAGCTCTTTTTTAGGCGAATTTGGATCTTCTACATATTTATGTTCAATGCCGATTTGATCTTTATCTGATTTGACTTTTAAATTTTGCGCAACAAGTGTGTCAAATTTGGCTTGATCTTTTTCTGCGTAAATTTTCTCATAACCTGTAATTACGCTAGGTTTTATCCAGCCGACATTTTTACTAATAGCCGTCGCGTAAAATACAACCGCGATAACGCCTAATAAAAATATCAAAACAGATGTTTTTGCAGATTTTGGCAAAGTCTCATACTCAACATTTTCAGTATTTTTTACAAGCCCGGCTTTTAATCTTTCTTGATAAATTGGGTCTTTGCTTAAATCTTGTTTCCACGCAAAATTCATAATAAAAGCTGTAATCATGCACCCTAAAAACGTAGTCGGAATCCAAATCGCAAGAAGCACAGGATAGCTAATGCCTAATCCTCCAAGGGCCATACCTCCCGCCATAAATACAACCGCCGCCGAAACAGGACTGGCTGTGATGGCAATTTGCGAAGCTACAACAGCGATAGAAAGAGGAACACAAGGCTTGATATTGCGAGATTTTGCCACCTCAGCGATAACTGGAATCATAGAAAATGCAGTGTGTCCAGTCCCAGCGAAAATCGTTAGCAAATACGTAACAGTCGGGGCTAGAAAGTTAATATATTTTGGATTTTTACGTAAAATTTTAGATGCGATTTGCACTAAATAATCAAGCCCACCGGCAACTTGCATAGCAGTAATTGCAGAGATAACAGACGCGATGATTAATATAACATCCCACGGAATGCTTCCTGCTTTCAAATTTAGCCCGATTGTAAGCACAACAACGCCTAATCCACCGGCATACCCAATAGCCATGTCACCTAAACGAACACCCAAAAATATCGCGCCAAAAAGCACGAGAAGTTCTAAACCTATCATAAAATTTTCCTTATAAAATTTAAATCTAGCTCAAATTTAGACAAAGCGAGTAGAAATTTGAGCTAACTTTTAAAATTTAGAAATTTAAATTTCCTTGCATTTGCGTGAAATTTAAAATCTAAATTTCACACGCGCTATTTTGTCATGCTAGGATTTAGCATATTTTCTGGTTTTAAAATTTCGTCTATTTGCTCTTTGCTTAAATATCCGCGCTCTAGGCAAATTTCGCCCACAGCTTTGCCCGTAGCAAGTGCTTCTTTTGCGATTGACGCTGATTTTTCGTAGCCTATGTGCGGGTTAAACGCAGTCACAATACCAACTGAGTTTAAAACAGATTTTAAGCACGCCTCTTTGTTTGCGGTCAGCCCTTTGATAGCTTTATTTGTTAGAGTTAAAACAGCAGTTTCTAACAGACGAATAGAGCTAAATAGCTTATAAGCGATGCCTGGTTCAAATGCGTTTAGTTCAAATTCACCACGACTTGAGGCGATTGTAATTGTTACGTCATTTCCCATAATTTCATAGCACGCTTCGCCGACAACTTCGCAAATTACGGGATTTACCTTGCCTGGCATGATTGAGCTTCCTGGTTGCATTTGCGGTAAATTTATCTCGCCTAAACCGCATCTTGGACCTGAGTTCATAAGGCGCAAATCGTTTGCAATTTTATTTAGTCTAACCGCAGCTGTTTTTAGCGCACCACTAACTAAAACAAAATCCGCCGTATCTTGCGTAGCTGCTATTAAATCCTCAGAAGGTTTAAAATCAACTCCTGTGATTTCGTTTAGCTTTTTCTCGACTAAAAATTTATACTCTGGGTGGCAATTTATCCCTGTGCCGATGGCTGTTGCGCCCATATTTAGGTATGTCATCGTCTCTCTAACACTTTTAATATTGCGAATATCATGTTCGGCGTATGTAGCAAAGGCTTTAAAAGTATTGCCAAGAGTAGTAGGCACGGCATCTTCTAGCTCTGTGCGGCCCATTTTGATAACGTCTTTATATTCGATCGCCTTTTTTTCTAGCTCGGATTTTAAAATTTCAAACGCACCTAAAATATCAGTTAGTTTTTGATAAACAGCGACTTTTATTGAGCTTGGATAAGCGTCATTGGTGCTTTGACCTAAATTTGTGTGATCGTTTGGATGTAGATACTGATATTCACCCTTTTTGTGTCCCATCATTTCAAGCGCAACATTTGTAATTACTTCATTGATATTCATATTGGTTGATGTTCCTGCGCCTCCTTGAATCATATCAATGATGAATTGATCCATAAATTCGCCATTAATCAGCCTATCGCATGCTTTAGCGATTGCATCTGCTTTATTTGCATCTAAAACTTTTAGATCTTTATTTGCCAAAGCGGCCGCTTTTTTAATCTGCGCAAACGCCTTGACAAAAAAAGGATAGTCGCCGAAAACTCTGCCACCCATTTTGAAATTTTCGACTGCACGGAAAGTTTGAATACCATAATATTTGCTATCGTCTAGCTCCAATTCACCGATAAAATCGTGTTCTTTTCTAGTTGCCATATTTTTCTCCTTATAAACAAAGTAAAGTATAAGGATTTTAAGCTTTTTAAACTGAATTTATTTTTAAAAATTTAAATTTCAGGCAATTTTAATTATTTTTTCCACTTCTTGAGAAAAGTTATCATCTATAAAAAACATAGTCGGGATTTTACGGCAAGAATCGTCCAAATTTATAATTAAAATTAGCTTCTTATAATTGCTTTGATTTTTGCTTTGATGATGAGCTATTTGAAAAATCTTATCAATTTTTTCTTCATTTAACTCATTAGCATTAAGCGTTATTTTTAGCTCTTCTATCTTTCGGACCGGGGTTTGATTAAAATTATTCGCAAAATTATTCGCCCCGCCATTGCGCTTTTTATAGACTTTTTTTGCAAAATCCTCGCTGTTTGCGTATTGTAAATCACTAATATCTAAAAGCGAAATTTTAAGCCCATCATCAGCCGAAATTCTCACACGAAAAACGTAAGGTTTTTCTTTTTCACTATCGCTAAAATTTGAAATTCGCTCCGCCAAAGAGTCAAACACCACAAGCTCAAATGTCCCGTCTAAATCTAGCACATTTAAAATCCCCATTTTTTTGCCTGTTTTTGTGATTCGCGTAGAAAAATCCTCGATTTTACCAATCAAAATCGTCTCCATCGCGCCAGAAATTTCGCCAAAATTAGAGCTAGAAATATAATCAAAAGTGGCGATTTTATCTCTAAATTTATCCAGCGGATGTCCCGAAATGTAAATTCCTAGAAAATCTTTTTCCATTTGCAAAAGCTCTTTTTGATCAAATTCATCACTTGTTTTACTAAATTTAATCTCAATATTTGTAGCCTCGCACTCTTCAAATAAGAAATTTTCCTTTCTTGCTGTCGCCATATCTTTTAGCGCGTCAATTATGTTGTCGATATTTTGCGAAAGCTCTAAACGAGTGTGCCCCAAATCGTCCATCGCACCCGATTTTATGAGAGCTTCAATCACTTTTTTATTGACTTTAAAATTATCCACACGCGAAATAAAATCCTCTAAATTTTTATACTCGCCGCTACTTTCGCGCTCTTTTACGATGTTTTCTATCGCGCTTAATCCCACGCCCTTTATCGCGCCAAATCCAAAAATAATAGCATCTTTGCCATCTTTTTTAACAACGCCAAACTCGCGAATCGACGAATTTAGCGACGGCGGTAAAATTTCAATCCCAAGACGGCGAATTTCATGAATATATTTTGCGACTTTATCGGTGTTGTCTTCTTCGCTTGTTAAAAGCGCAGCCATAAACTCAGCTGGATAAAATGTCTTTAAATACGCCGTTTGAAACGTTATCATCGAATAAGCAGCCGCGTGAGATTTATTAAATCCATACGACGCAAAAGTCGCAATTTCATCAAAAAGCCTATCCGCTTTTTCGCGATCAAAGCCGTTTTTTTGCGCGCCGTCTAAATATTCAATACGAATTTTTTTCATCTCGGACTCTTTTTTCTTACTCATAGCGCGTCGCACAATATCCGCACCACCTAGAGAAAATCCACCGATTTTTTGCACGATTTGCATGACTTGTTCTTGATAGACAATTAGCCCATAAGTTGGCTCTAAGATCTCTTTTATCTCATCAAATGCATAAATTATAGGCGTTAATCCGTGCTTTCGGCTGATAAAATTTGGAATTTCATCCATCGGCCCAGGGCG
This sequence comes from uncultured Campylobacter sp., assembly GCA_963544335.1. Lineage (GTDB taxonomy): Bacteria > Campylobacterota > Campylobacteria > Campylobacterales > Campylobacteraceae > Campylobacter_B. Next base: position 13,526 of record CAUUFG010000020.1, on the reverse strand, counting down.
ATAAAGAGAGATCATCGCAATGATATCTTCTAGACAATCAGGCTTTAAATTTGAGGCAAGATCTTGCATGCCAGCACCCTCTATTTGGAATATTCCTAACGTTTCGCCACTTTGTATAGTCTTATAAACCGCGGGTTCATTTACGTTTATTTGCTCCCATAAAATTTCCTTGCCATAGCGCATTTTAATAAGCTTTTTCGCGCTGTCGATAACATCAAGAGTCTTTAAACCCAAAAAGTCAAATTTGATTAAATCCACATCTTCTAAATAATCTTTTGTATATTGCGTGACGTAATGCCCATCTTCTGAGTTACTTTGACGAAATAACGGGGCTTTTTTCCACAGCTCTTCATTGCTAATAACAACGCCTGCTGCGTGCATTCCCGCATTGCGATTTAGCCCTTCTAAATCAAGTGCAAATTCCCAAATTTGCTTTGCAAGGGAGTTTGAGTTTATAAGCTCTGCAATTTTTGGCTCTTTTGCATACGCGTCTTTTAGAGTAATTTTTAGCTCATCAGGGATAAGTTTTGCCATTTTATCGGCTTCTTGATAGCTCATATCACACACTCTAGCAACATCGCGGATTACGCCTTTTGCGAGCAATTTACCAAAAGTCGCAACCTGCGCGACGTTAAATTTGCCATATTTTTCTATAACATAATCAATCACTAAACCGCGCCTATTTTGACAAAAATCCACGTCAATATCGGGCATACTTACGCGCTCTGGGTTTAAAAAACGCTCAAAAAGTAGATTATATGGAATTGGATCAATATCGGTAATTTTCATCGAATAAGCAACCAACGACCCAGCTGCCGATCCACGCCCAGGCCCAACTGGAATATCGTGATTTTTCGCCCAGTTGATAAAATCCGCCACGATTAGCATGTAGCCTGGAAATTTCATATTTTTTATGATATCTATCTCACGCTCTAAACGCGCATAATAAATTTCATGCTTGCTCTCATCTATAAATTTAAGCCTCTCTTTAAGCCCCACTTTGCAAACATACTCAAACAGCGCACTATCGTTTTGCAAATCGCACTCATTTTGCGGATTTGGCAAGCTTATGCCCAAATTTGATGCTTGCTCTAGCGCAAATTTAAAATTTGGTGGCGTTGGGTTGCCTAAATTTAGCTCTAAATTACACTTATTTACAATCTCTTGCGTATTTGCAATCGCCTCTGGAATATCTGCGAAAATCTCACCCATCTCTTGTGGAGATTTTACGTAGAGTTGATCTATTTTATGGTGCATTCTTGAAGCGTCGTTTATCGTTTTATTCATCGCGATACACATATAAATATCGTGCGCGGACGCCATTTGTGGGCGAATGTAGTGCGCGTCATTTGTAGCGATTAGCTTGATACCGGTCTCTTTTGCAAGACGTAAAATTTGCTTATCGATACCCATTTGATCTTTTATACCATGTCGCATAATCTCAAGATAAAAATCATCACCGAAAATTTCACGATACTCTAGCGCAGCTGCTTTTGCCGTCTCATAGCCCTTTGCACCGCGCGAAATATTGCGTTCACTTAAATTTAGATGGAAATTTACCTCACCTTGCAAGCAAGCCGCCGAACAAACTAGCCCCTCGGAGTGTTCGCGCAATAGTTTTTTATTAATGCGCGGGTTGTAATAAAATCCATCGATAAACGCACGTGAGCTAAGATACATCAAATTTTGGTAGCCAATCTCGTTTTTAGCAAGCAATATTAGGTGAAATCTCTGGCGTGAGCTTTTATCTGTGATGTCGTCTGAGTTGTGGATATAAGTTTCAATGCCGATAATAGGCTTAATCCCCGCTTTTTTCATCGTTTTATAAAAATCAATCGCGCCGTGCATATTGCCGTGATCTGTGATTGCGACCGACTTTACGCCCTGCGCTATAAGCGTCTCGCATAGGTCATTTAGGCGGTTTGCGCCGTCTAATAGCGAATATTCGGTGTGAAGATGAAGATGTGTAAAGTCCATTTTACTACCTTTATTAGATGATAAATTTGGTACGATTATATGGAAAACGTGCCAAATTTGAGTTTAAAATATGGATAAAATTTAATTTTTAAGCTGTTAAATTTGCGGAATTTAGCTACAAAACAAGCTTTAAAAACAAAATTCCAGCGATTATTCTATAAATTCCAAACGGAATATAATCAAATTTTTCAACAAATTTCAAAAATAGCTTCACAACAATAAAAGCCGTAACAAACGCAACCGCCCCGCCGACTAAAAAAATCCATATATTATCGGCATTTTGCGCAAAAATCGCGCGATTTTTATAGCTATCATAAAACGTCGCAGCAAACATCGTAGGAATTGCAAGCAAAAAGCTAAACATCGCAGCACTTGCGCGGTTTAGTCCGCTCAAAAGCCCCGCAATTATCGTAACGCCAGAACGCGACGTGCCAGGCACCATGGCAAGACACTGCGCGCAACCTATTATAAATGCCGTTTTATAAGAGACACAATCAACATCGCTAATACGCATAAAATCTCGTTTTTTTCTCAAAAACAGCTCAACAATGATAAAAATCACGCCATAAATTATAAGCATATACGCGGTAATACTCGCATCAAAAAGCGATTTTATTTTAGAATGAAGCAAAAGTCCGATTATGGCGGCTGGCAAAAATGCAACGATGAGCTTAATCCAAAGCGTAAAATTTTGTTTTAAACGGGAAAAATATATAAAAAGCACCGCTAAAATCGAGCCTAACTGAATTACTACCTCAAAACATTTCACCGCAGGATCGTCTTGCGAAAGACCTAAAATTTTCGCCACCATTATCATATGGCCTGTCGAGCTAACCGGTAAAAATTCAGTCAAACCCTCAACTATTCCTAAAATTATCGCGCTAAAAAAATTCAAATTTCATCCTTTTTCATCTAAAATTTTCATCAAATTTGCCAAATTTTTACTGATTGTATCTGGATGATACGCCGCGCTTACAACCGCAAAGAGCGACGCGCCAGAGTTTAAAATTTGTGCCAAATTTGATCTATCTATCCCGCCAATTAAAGCCACTGGAATACTAAATTTATTAAAATTTATTCGCGATAAATCGCAAATTTTCGCATTTGTTTTGGTTTTACTTGGAAAAACAGCACCAAAAGCGACGTAGCTAACGCCTAAATTTTGCGCTTTTAACGCTAAGCTTTCATCATCATAACAGCTCACGCCAACAATTTTGCCACGCATCAAATCTAACGCCTCGCAAATTTCACCATCATCGCGCCCAATATGCACGCCGTGCGCACCTAATTTTGCTGCCAATTTTGGATTATCATTCAATATAAATTTCGCGCCAGCTAGTTCGCAAATTTCAATCAAATCAGTTAAAACTCTCTCATCTAAATTTGGTTTCTTTGAGCGATACTGCACCCATTTTACACCACTTTGCACCATTTCGAGCACGGCTTGACGCACGATTGAATCAGGCGTGTAAAAATCATCGGTTAAAACATAAATTTGCTTAGTCATAGTATTCGTAAAACTCATCTTTTGCCATGGGGCGTTCGCGTTGAGATCTCATCGGTTTATGAAATAACAAGCAATTAGTAAGCTCGCTAAATCGCACGCCAAACATGCCATTTGCATTCGCTCGAGCATTTTCTACACGGCGAATTTGGGCTCTATCTTTTGCCAAAACACCAACAGGAACCGCCCAGCCATAGCTAAAAAGCTGGTCGCGTATATTGTGTTTTTCTCTGCGATAGATGTCGCAATAGTAGAATTTTTTGCCATTTTCTATTGCACTATCTTTGGTTATGATTCTGTAAGTTTTGCCTATTTTCATAAATTTTCGCAACACCTTTTTGTGTCTTTGCAGATATTTATCAAGATCTTCTTGATAACGAAAGCACTCTTTTTTCATATTTAAATTTATAATTTCCGCGCCGTTTATCTTGCAAGTGATCGAATTTTCGCCATCTGTGAAAATAAATTTATTCTCATCAACAAAGTCATAAAATTGCGCGTGAAAATCATAAATTTGCGCACCACACGATGCGCAAAAAAGTAGAAAAATAGATGCAATTTTAGGCAAAATTCGCATTATTTTGATTTCATATCATATTTTTCGAGCAGTTTATCGTATGTGCCATCGCTTTTAATATCGTCGATTGCTTTGTCGATTTTAGCGATTAGATCTTTGTGTTTGTCTTTATCAAATGCAAACGAAAATCCCTCGCTACCATCTGGCTCTTTTAAAAACTCAGCCAAATTTGGACGCTCTTTTAAAAACGAATAAGCAACAAAACTATCTAAAACAACAGCGCTTACTTTGCCATTTTCTAGCGCAACAATCGCCATAACTGGATCTTGGACGATGCTAGGTTTTGCGCCCTCTATCGCATTTACGCTCATCTCTTGGATAGTGCCGATTTGCGCGCTAACAGCTTTGCCGTTTAAATCAGCTTTTGATTTTATGCTATCGTCGTCTTTGCGTTTTAAATAGACATTTTCTGTAAAGAAAAATGATTTTGTAAAATCAACCGCTTTTTTGCGCTCATCTGTCGCGCTCATACCGCTTGCAACCATGTCTATTTTGCCACTTTTTAAAGCGGGAATTAGCCCATCAAAACCCATATCAGTAAGCGTGTATTCAAACCCGACGCGTTTTGAAATTTCAGCCACAAGATCGATCTCAAAACCTACGATTTGCATCTCTTTATCGATAAATTCAAACGGCGGGAAATTTGCATTCGTCCCGATTTTAAGACTTTGAGCATTCATAAGCCCAACACATAAAGCCAAAGCTAAACAAATTTTTCTAAATTTCATAACAGCTCCTTTAAGGTAAATTTACCTATTTAAAATTTTGTTTAAAAACTCTTTTAATCGCTGATTTTGTGGATTTTCAAATATATTTTTTGGCGTATCGTCGCTACAAATTTTACCCTTATCCATGAATAAAACACGGCTCGCTACATTTTTTGCAAAGCCCATTTCATGCGTTACAACAAGCATCGTAATGCCATCTTTTGCGACATTTTGCATAATATTTAGCACCTCGCCAATCATCTCAGGATCAAGCGCGGATGTTGGCTCATCAAACAAAATCGCATCAGGATTCATCATCAAACTGCGCGCGATTGCGATTCGTTGTTTTTGACCACCGCTAAGCTTATGCGGAAAATACTCTTTTTTATCCTCTAATCCAACTCTACGCAAAAGCTCTATTGCGTGGGTGTTAGCTTCGTCTTTATTGGTGTAAATTCCTGCTTTTAAAGGCGCAAGAGTTAAATTTGATAAAACGTTGTGATTTGCAAAAAGATTAAAGTGCTGAAAAACCATGCTAACTTTTTGGCGCACTTTGTTAATATCGGCAAATTCGCTACTCTTTCCAGAAATTTTATCCCAAAACGACGGTACCCGCGTGATATCTTTGCCACTAATTAAAATTTCGCCGCTAGTTGGTGTTTCTAATAAATTTATCGTGCGCAAAAAGGTACTTTTTCCACCGCCACTAGCCCCGATAATCGCTACAACTTCGCCTTTTTTAAAATTTACACTAATATCATCAAGCACCAACAAATCACCAAAACGCTTTGTTAAATTTCTGATTTCAATCAAATTAGTCATGTCTATTGAGCCTTTTTTCGAGCAATTTTGATAAAAATGAGAAAATTTTCACGCTAATATAATAAAGCACCGCAACAAACAAAATCGGTTTAACAGAGTATGTCGTAGATTGCAAGCTTTTAGCCATTTTTGTGATCTCTATGATGCCATCAACCATCCCCACAACAGATGTCTCTTTAAATAGTGAAATAAACTCATTTGCCAAAGCCGGGAGAATATTTTTTATCGCTTGTGGAAAAACGACATGTCGCATCGCACCAAAATACCCAAGCCCCATGGCGCGCGCAGCCTCCATTTGACCGCTATCGACGCTATTTATTCCGCTACGGAAAATCTCCGCTACATAAGCTGAACTATTTAAGCCAAAAGCGATAATCGCTGCGTATATGCCGTTTTCCCAAGAGGCAAAAATTATCAAACAAAATATCATCAATTGGATTAAAATCGGCGTCCCGCGAATAATATCAATGTATTCATCAATGATAAAATTTAGAAATTTACAATTTAGAGATTTTAAAAACGCCAAAATAAAGCCCAAAATTATACCGATTACAATCGAACCAAATGTAAGTATCAAAGTAGTTTTGTATGCTTTAACAAACGCGTCAATTTGCTTATCGCTAAGCTCTGGCGCAGTATAGTAAAGCGCGATAATCGATATAAAAATAAAAAACAAAGTTTTGAAAAGTTTCTCTTGCAACACGTGTCCTTTTTGAAAAACGCAAAGAATAACTAAATTTAGTTAAAATCCATATAAAATCGTGTTAGAATACGCGAATTTTAAGCCACAAGGAGCAAAAAATGTTAAGCAAAAAGACGAAAATCTTAGCGACAATCGGACCAGCTAGTGACAACATTGATACAATCGAGCGAATGGTAATGGCTGGCGTGAATGCTTTTAGGATGAATTTTAGCCACGGCACACATGAATATCACAAATCAAATTTAGATAAAATTCGCGCCGTAGAGGCGAAGCTTGGTAGACGCTTAGGCATATTTCAAGATATCAGCGGACCAAAAATTCGCGTCGGAAAAATCGATGGAATTTTTGATTTAGAGCGTGGCGATAGGCTGATTTTTGTGCAAAATGAGATAGTTGGCTTTAAAACAGCCGAGCATACATATTCATTAAGCATAAATCACCCTGAAATTTTAAATTTAATGCAAGTTGGCGAATACATCTATCTTTGCGATGGCGCAATTCGCGCAAAGGTCGTAAAAATCGGCACAAATATCGAAGCCGAGCTAGAAAACAGCGGAATTTTAACATCAAACAAAGGCATAAATTTCCCAAACACGCGCATAAATATAGATGTAATCACACAAAAAGATCGCCTTGATTTAGAGTGGGGAGCAAAAAATGGCGTAAATTTCGTCGGCATTAGCTTTGTTCAGCGTGCAAGCGATATAAAAAACGTGCGCGAAATTTTGTCAAATTTGGGATCAACTGCGCGTGTCTATGCAAAAATCGAAAAATTTGACGCGGTTGAAAATATCGACGAGATTATTCAAGCTAGCGATGGAATAATGGTTGCGCGCGGTGATTTAGGCATCGAAGTGCCATATTATGAGGTGCCAAGCATACAAAAAATGATAATCCGCAAAGCAAACGAACGTGGCCGCCCAGTAATCACAGCAACGCAAATGATGCTAAGCATGACACAAAACGAACGCGCCACCAGGGCTGAAATTTCCGATGTCGCAAACGCTGTGTTAGATGGAACAGACGCGGTGATGTTAAGCGAAGAGAGTGCGGTTGGGATAAATCCTGTCGCGGTCGTAGAAGCGATGGCGCAAACCATTCGCGAAACTGAGAAAATTTACCCTTATGGAAAATACGATGAGTTTGATTTTTTCGATGAGACGGATATGATCACATCAAGCACAACGCATCTTGCGCAAAGGCTAAAAGCGCGCAATATCATCGCTATAACAGGCTCTGGAAAATCAGCAATAAAACTCGCACGAAATCGCTGCCAAGTGCAAATTTTAGCCGTAGCGCACGATGAAGAGACAGCGCACTCATTGACGCTAGTTTGGGGCGTGGAGCCGGTAATTGTTACGCCAAAAGATTACGGATCAATGGTCGCAAATGTGATTGTTGGGTGTCTTGAGCACGATTATATTGACGAAAAATCGACATATGTTTTAACAGCTGGCGTATTTACGGGGATCGCGGGAAATACAAACTATATTAGAATAATAAAACAAGATCAAATCCAATACTATAAAAAAGCCGCAAAGGGTGAAATTTAAGCTTAAAATTTGCGTTAAATTTCATAGAATTTAGCGCAAATTTTGATGAAATTTGGCGTGTGTTGTGCTTTTAAATTCAAATTTCATCGCAAATTTACTACAACATTTCAGTGAAATTTTAATATTTTAATATATACTTCTGGCTCATCTTAAATCAAAGGATAAGTAATGAAAAAATTAGTTTTTTTAGCTAGTTTAGCTGCGCTTTGCGCTTCATCTGCGTTCGCTGATGGCGCGGAAGTTTTCAAAAAATGCGTCGCCTGTCACGGGCCAAAAGCGGAAAAATCGTATTTGAATAAAGTTCCGGTTTTGACGACTTTAGATAAAGACACGATGATTGAAAATATGAAAAAATACAAAGCTGGCGAGCTAAATCAATTCGCGATGGGTGCTGTTATGAAAGGTCAAATGGCAAATCTAAGCGAAGAGGACATGGCTGCAGTCGCTGAGCATATTTTGACTTTAAAATAGGCTTTAAATTTGCGCCAAATTGAGCTAAATTTTTAGAAATTTAGAATTTCGGCGCATTTTTATTTTATACAACTTGCACGGATTTTAATCTTTTATATTCCATCAAAATAAAACTAAAATCAGCACTTTATTTAAATTTTCAAACATAGAATTATCTTTTTAACTTTCGTTGCAAAATTTACTAATATTTAATATTTGTTGTGGCGCAAATTTATGGTTCAAAAAACGCGCAATCTTTAGCTATTATTTGGTTATATACGCAAGCTGCAAAACACTATCACAGATGTATCTTGATAGGCAACCTAACAGCACAAAACATAAAAATCGGCATCAAATATATAAACGGTTTTTTTTGGGGGGAGGGTGTGGCAAATTAGCACAAATTTACGCATTTGGGACTTTTATAAATAGAAGGTGGCAAAGAATAAGACATCAAACGCGCAAAAGAGTACTTTGGCAAATCGTGCGATCTTAAAAACGCAAAAGGTTGTGAAAGCTACAAATTTATCAATGAACGCAGGTTTTAAAACAACCTTTAATAAATTGACTAAATTTTTGATAATAGATATATAAATCTAGCTATAAGTAAAATATAAAAATTTAAAATATTAATCAACAAATATTTCTTAAACAAATTTTCAGATTTTAATAAATTTTAAGTAAAATTAAAGCAAAATGGGTTAAAATCCGCGCTATGAAAAAAATAAGACAAATTTTATATTTATATACAGATGGTTTTCGTAAAATGTCCCTTGGAAAGGGGCTTTGGACAATTATTTTATTAAAATTATTTATTATGTTTTTTGTCATAAAAGCATTTTTCTTTAATGAAAACTTAAATAAAAAATTTAGTAACGATGAACAAAAATACGAATATGTAATTAAAAATTTAACAAAGGAAAAATAATGGAATTATCATCTGTAGATTGGAGTAGAGCGCAATTTGGACTTACTGCACTTTACCACTTTTTATTCGTACCACTGACGCTAGGATTATCGTTTATTATCGCTTTTGCTGAAACTATTTACGTTAAAACGCGCAGTGAAATTTGGTTGAAAATAACTAAATTTTGGGCAAGATTATTTGCTATAAATTTTGCCATTGGAGTTGCAACTGGGCTTATTATGGAGTTTGAATTTGGAACAAATTGGGCAAATTACAGCTGGTTTGTTGGCGATATTTTTGGAGCGCCGCTTGCAATTGAAGGACTTTTTGCATTTTTTTTAGAGAGTACTTTCTTTGCCGTAATGTTTTTTGGTTGGGACAAGGTTAGTGCTAAATTTCATCTATTTTCAACATGGTGCGTTGCAATTGGATCAAATTTAAGCGCATTTTGGATTTTGGTTGCAAATGGCTGGATGCAAAATCCAGCTGGCACAACATTCAATCCAGCCACTGCACGCAATGAAATGAGTAGCTTTATAGATGTTGCATTAAATCCTGTTGCGATATCTAAATTTATGCATACGACAGCTTCTGGATATATTGCATCGGCGCTTTTTGTATTGGGAATTTCAGCTTATTTTATGCTAAAAAATCGCCACTTTGAAATGGCAAAAAGATCATTTGTTTTAGCAAGTAGTTTTGGGATTTTGAGTTCACTTTTTGTGCTATTTTCAGGCGATGAGGCCGCTTATCAAGTAGCGCAAAAACAACCTATGAAATTAGCAGCCATGGAGGGGCTCTACAAGGGTGAAATAAATTCTGAAATTGTAATTTTTGGCATATTAAATCCTGCAAAACGTCCAGGTGATGATAATCCGCCATATCTTTTCAAAATTGCCGCACCTTTTGCTTTGGGTTTAATGGCAACACGCGGACTTAATAATTTCACACCCGGCATTGATGATCTTGTTTATGGCAATGCAACACAAAAAATCACCCCAGCAAGCGATAAAATCGCCAGTGGCAAAAGAGCTTTAAACGCACTAAGCGCTTACAAAAATGCAAAAGATACAAACGACACAGATGCGATGGCGCAAAATTCTCAAATTTTAGGTCAAAATATCGCTAATTTTGGCTATGGTTATATCGAAAAACCAGAGCATATCGTCCCTCCTGTGGCACTAACATTTTATAGTTTTCATATAATGGTTATGCTTGGATGCTATTTTATTGCTCTATTTTTTGTAACTTTATTTTTATCAATGGCAAACGATATTGCCAAATTTAACAAACTATTGCGCATTTGTGTATGGTCGATCCCTCTAGGTTTGGTCGCTTGTGAGGCTGGTTGGATTGTAGCTGAAGTTGGGCGACAACCTTGGGCCATACAAGACTTAATGCCAGTAAGAATCGCTGCAACAAATTTAGGTGGCGCAAATGTGGCGGTTTCATTTTTTGTATTTTTAGTGTTATTTACCGCGCTTTTTATAGCTGAAGTAAAAATTATGTTAAAACAGATAAAAATAGGATTTTAAAATGCATGAAATTTTGCAAATTTATTGGTGGGTTTTAGTAAGTTTAATTGGTGCGATTTTTGTTTTTTTAACATTCGTACAAGGCGGGCAAACGCTGATTTTCACACTAAAACTAACCGCGGAAGAAAAAGATGAAATTTTATTAAGTGTTGGTAAAAAATGGGAGCTAACTTTTACTACGCTTGTGATGTTTGGCGGGGCGATGTTTGCGGCATTTCCGCTATTTTATGCCACGAGTTTTGGCGGAGCATATTGGGTGTGGCTTTTAATATTATTTTGTTTTATTTTACAAGCAGTCGCGTATGAATATCGCAAAAAACCGGACAATTTTTTAGGGCAAAAAACATATGAAATTTTTCTTTTAATCAATGGAAGTTTGGGTATTTTTCTGATTGGCGTTGCGGTTAGTACTTTTTTTAGTGGTAGCAAATTTGTATTAGATGAGCATAATTTTGTCTCTTGGAATGGTGCTTGGCATGGAGTGGAGGCTCTTTTAAATCCTTTTAACTACTCTCTTGGGATTGCGCTTGTTTTCCAATCTCGAGTAGGGGCTAGTTTATATATGATAAATAATATCACAGATGAAATTTTGCAAGCCAAATTTAGAAAAGCGCTAAAATTTGATGGTGTTTTCTTGGTTTTGTTTTTAGTAATATTTTTAGTTACAACACTATTAAAAAGCGGTTTTCATGCGGGCGATTTAGGAGTAATATCAATGATAAAATTTAAATACGCATTAAACCTAATTCAGATGCCATTTGTTGGCCTTATGCTAATAATAGGTCTAGTCCTTGCGCTTTTTGGTATTTTTTATGGGATTTTTCGCAAAAGTTATAGAGGCATTTTTAGCTATGGATTTGGCGTAGTTCTTATTGTGATGAGCGTATTTTTGATAGCAGGATTAAATCACACTGCATTTTATCCATCAACTTCAAATTTGCAAAATTCACTCACAATTGCTAATGCGAGTTCAAGTTTTTATACATTAAAAACAATGTTTTTTGTATCACTTGGTGCACCATTTGTAATCGCTTATATTGCCTACGTTTGGGCATTAATGGATAAAAAATCGCCATCAAAGGAGTTAAAATGATAAAGTCTATAATTTTAATTTTGTCTTGGATTTTACTGCTATTTTTAAGCTATAAATTTATATTTTTGAATATAAATGAGATAGAAGAGCGCGAGAAAAATAGCTAAATTTGGCGCCCCCAATCAAATTTTAAAGAAATATAAAAATAACAATTTCAGCGAAAATTTTACGAACTTTTAAATAAATTCTAATTAGAATAACAAAATTTTTTTTATTTTTCTGGGGGTTAAAAATGACTGAAAAGCATTATGAAGTTATTGTTGTTGGCGGTGGAATTACTGGCGCTGCGTTGATTTATGAACTGGCTAGATATACAGATATCAAAAATATCGCTCTAGTAGAAAAATATGAAGGCTTGGCTACTTTAAATTCACGCGGGACAGCTAACTCACAAACCGTACATTCTGGCGATATCGAGACAAATTACACGTTTGAAAAAGCGCAAAAAGTCCGCAAAACAGCAAATATGATCGTAAAATACGGACTACAACACGGCTATAACGAAAAATTTATGTTCGCTGGTCAAAAAATGGCGATGGGCGTTGGTGATGTGGAAGTAGATGCAATCACAAAACGATACGAAGAATTTAGAGTCCTTTATCCATATTTGGAATTTTATACAAAAGAGGATTTAAAAGAGATTGAGCCTAAAATTGTCTTCGATGAAAATGGCAATGAACGCCCTGAAAATGTCGTCGCGATGGGTGTTAAAAGCGGCGTTTATACGACTGTCGATTATGGTGCGATGACAAATTCGCTTGTCGAAAATGCAAAAAAACAAAGTGGCAAAAATGTTGATGTTTATCTAAATTCTAAGGTTGAGTTTATCGATCAAGTTGGCTCAAAATTCTCAATTCGCACGGAAAACAAACTCTCTTTAACGGCTGATTTTGTCGTAGTAGATGCTGGTGCGCACTCGCTATTTTTGGCCCACAAAATGGGCTATGGACACAATTTTGGCTCGCTATCAATGGCGGGGAGTTTTTATCTGACAAAAGAGAAGCTCTTAAACGGCAAAGTTTATATGGTACAAAATCCAAAACTCCCATTTGCAGCACTTCATGGCGATCCCGATATTTTAGCAGGAGGTTGCACTCGATTTGGTCCGACCGCGCTTCCATTGCCAAAATTAGAACGCTATCATGGTACCTGGCAAAGCTTTGCTGAGTGCATGAAAACGATGAAGTTTGGCAAACATACGGCAAAAATTTTCATTGATCTGCTAAAAGATAGCGATATTAGAAACTATATTTCGCGTCAGGTTATGTTTGAAGTACCTGTTTTGAATAAAAAATTATTCGTCAAAGACGCGCGCAAAATTGTCCCGTCGCTCAAAGAGGATCAAATTTATTACGCGCCTGGTTTTGGTGGTGTGCGTCCGCAAGTGCTTGATCGCGTAAATCATAAATTGATGCTCGGCGAAGCCTCAATCGACACAGAAAAAGGAATAATTTTTAATATGACACCAAGCCCAGGCGCTACAAGCTGTCTAGGCAATGCCTACCGCGACGCGAATAAAATTTGCTCGTTTTTAAATAAGAAATTTGACGAAGCGAAATTTAACGCGGAATTAGTGGATGAGTAAAAATTTAATTTAATAAAAATAATTTTCTTATTTTGTATATTAAGTTGGCTCAACAAAGGAAATATCTTATCAATTTTAGTAAATTTGATAGAAATTTCCTTTTTGTAAATTTA
>CAUUFG010000019.1:0-19062 GCA_963544335.1 uncultured Campylobacter sp. | reverse complement strand
ATTTGCCTTTGGAGTCAAAATAAACGCAACTGCGAATTAGTTTTGGTGATTTGTGATAAATTTCTGCGCAATTTTAATTTTAAATCTAAATTTGCATTTTGTTTGAGCGCATTTATAAAAGCTTTCTAACGGCTTGATAAATCACTCTTAAACCGCGATAATATCGGCATGGGCTATGGGTTTTAGCTATCAGGTTTTTTATTTGAGCAAAGCTGTAGAGAGTGAAAATATAGCGTTAGCAAATGATAAAATAGTTTTGATAAAAATTTATGCAAATTTTGTTTATTGATTTTTGTGTTAATCCAAATTCGCCATCGCTTAGATAGTCTATTTTGCTTAACATAAAGATATTTTTCATGCACTTAAATTTTGCAAAGCAAATTTAATATAAGCGCTGGGTATGTCTGTATATTTTTGCGATTTGCAAACTAATTTTTACAGGTGCCATATCCGCAAGTCTTTCATAATCTTTTTAAATATTGCTTAAATCGTGGATTTAGCTTTGAATGCGCCATAAACTGGGCATTAGCTAAAGTTTTACCTGCCGTAGATAAATTTGCCATTTCGCCAAATAAACAAAGATGGCGAGTTATTTTTAACGTCAAAAAACGTTTTTCATCTGTTTCGCGCTTATCACACACTTTCGTTTGACTTAAAAATTTAAAGTAAAGCTTCTAAACGGGTTTGCAAGCTAGAAAGCCACTGAATTTATACTTTTTACACCTTTTAGACATAACGATTTTAGTAAATTTAGCTATCAATTCGATTTGACATTTCTTGGCAAATTTTCAATAGCGACAATCTTGATGATATTTAAATAAAGTTCTTATTTTTGCAATTTGGCTTGATGATTATCTAAAAATTTATGAAAAATATTACTAAAATGACTTATGCTTTTATATCCTACAAACGCGGCTGCTTCGCTTATATTTATGTCGCGTTGCATGAGTAATTCATATGCTATTTTAAGTCTTTTTTCTTGCAGCAAACCATAAATCGTCGTTCCAAACATCATTTTAAAGCCCTTTTTAAGCTTAAATTCATTAATCGCACAACTTTTTGCCAACATTTTAATCGAAGGAGGATTTGTCAAATCTAAAAATAAAATCTCCCTAGCCTTTTTAATCGCAGCCATATCATGCTCATCAAATTTAACTCCATCTTTGTTATTTAAATTTAGTTTTAAATTTTCAACATCACGCGAGTGTTTGTAAATTAAATCCAAAATTTTGCTCTCAATAAAGATCTCTTTTAGCTTTCCTTTGTAAATTTGAGCATTTCTTAGCTCGTTAAGGGTAAATTTAGCAACCATATCAATTTTAAATTTATTAAATTTACTATCCATTTCGTCAAAATGATCAAATATTTCAAGCTGATTTGCCAATTCATCGCTTATCAAAATACACTGGGCTCTATAATTTTTTCCACCATAAAATCGCGAAATACTCTCAAAGCCCTGATTTGTTCTACCTAATAGCGCATATCCGTTACAAAATTCATCAAATTTTTTTCCATTGTTAATAGCAAGAGTATCGCCTGTGTTAAACCACAAGAAATTATACCCTCGTTCGTGTTGGCTAATCATTTGTATATCATCTTTAAAACGCATGTCCCAATCGCCATAAGCTATGCCGTTTGCATTACAAAAATAGTCGATTTTGTAACAAAAATCCTCTGTTTTAAAGTGCGTATCACTTAAATTTCTTTCACCATCTGGATCTATTTTTTTATTAAATTGTTCGATAGCATCGTCTAACTTTAAAGTTTTAAACATAAAAAATCCCTCTAGCACAAAAAATAATCCCTCTAGGAAAAATTTTAACTTGATTTAATAGGTGGCTATTATATAAAATCAAATCTTGATTTTTACTTTCAAAATAACAGGAGACAAAAATGGATAAAAATTTAAAAATAAGCATTATTGCGATTGCATTTTTATCAGCTCAAGCTGATGATTTAAATTTAGATAAAACACAATTAGATATAAATAAAAATCATACTACGCAACATGTAAATTTAGACGAAATAATGGTAAGCGCAAATAAAATGGATGAGCGTTTAAAGGATGTAGCGCAAAGCATTAGTGTTTTAAGTGGCATAGAAATTCAGGAGCGTCGCATACAAAATATACAAGATGTTATTCGCCAAATTCCCAATATGAACTTTACAACTTTTGTTTCAAAAACTTTGGTTAATTTTCGCGGTATAAATCATTCAAATTTTACAAATTCAAATCCAGTTGCAATATATTTTGATGGCATAGCAACAACAAATCATTATGGATTTTATAACTCACGTTTTAATAATGTAGAGCGTATTGAGGTTTTGCGAGGACCACAAACCGCACTTTATGGCAAAGAGACCATAGGCGGAGTTATAAATATTGTTTCACGTATGCCCGATAATAAATGGAGTGGAGATATCGGCATGGAATATGGTAGTTATTCTAAATTTAATTCTAATTTAAATCTTGGTGGCGCGCTGATTGATGATAAATTATTTTTAAATTTGGGTGCAAGTTTTATGAGCGATGATGGCTGGATAAAAAATGATTTTAATGACGATAAAAAAGCTGCAAAAAATAGTGAAAACAGGTTTGATATATCGCTGATTTCAAAGCCTACAGATAGACTTTTAATGCGTTTAAATTTAGCTAAAGAAAAAGCGAAAGAGAATTTTTTTAGGGGTGGAGAGGGTAAATTTGGCACCATAAAACGCAAAGACGCAAAACATGCAAATTTTGATATGCCTACTTTTACTAATTCAAAAGCATTATCACAGGTTTTAAGTATCGAATACGAATTTGATAAGGCAAAATTTAGCTCAGTTAGCACGCATAAAAGTTCGATAGTAAATGGTATTTATGATCTTGATTACTCAAATATGCCAAATAATAATGGGCTCTCTCAGTTTCAAGATGTTAAAAATGAGACAATGACACAAGAATTTCGATTAAGCGGATTAAATTCGGAAAAATTTAAGTGGATTGGTGGAATATATTTTGAAGATGAAAAAACAATAAATAAAAAAATGGGCATGGATTTATTTTTAAATCCAGCAACAAATAAGCTCGAAACAATGAATGCTCCAGCGACTATGAAAGGGCGCACAATGGCTATTTTTGGGCAAGGCGATTATGAATTGATTGATAATTTACGATTTATTTTGGCTGGCAGGTATCAAAAAATAGATAAAAAAATAGATCAAAAAATGATTTTTTCTATGCAGGATATAGCAAATGGTATGGTTGATTTTCAATACAACGACAAAAAAACTTGGACTAAATTTCTACCAAAAGTAGGTCTAAATTTGGCTATCAACGACCAAATTAATCTATTTACAAGCTACTCTCGTGGATATTTAGCTGGCGGTCATAACTTTTTTGCGACAAGTGGCACACCAGATCAAAATCGCTTTGGTCCTCAAATTAGCGATAACTATGAGCTTGGGCTTTATGAAACAAAAACAAATTTGCGATATGGTGCAACTTTATTTTACATGAATATAAAAGATATTCATATGTATAAATCTCTACCTAATGGCGTATTTTTTGTCTCAAATGGAGGCAAAGCAAATTCACACGGGCTTGAATTTGAAATATCTTATTATGCTGATAATGGGCTTGATTTAAGTGCGAGTTTAGGTGTAAATAAAACAAAATATAGACAAAACGAAACAAAAGGAGCAAAAGGCAAAAAAATAGAAAACACGCCAGAATTTAATGCAAATTTAGGTATAGGCTATACGCATTCTAGTGGCATTTATGCTCGTGCTGATATACATGGTGTTGGCACAACATATTATGATTCATTAAATCAAAATAGACAAAAAGCATATGCTATTGCAAATTTACACGCTGGATATCGCACTGATAATTTCGATGTGTATGCATATGTTTTAAATGCTACAAATACAAATTATACAAATGGCTATATGGTTCATGGTGGACAATATGACATGATTAGTTTTGGCGAACCAAGACGTGTGGGAGTGGGTGTTAAATATAGTTTTTAGATTTGTAGTTGCAAATCATTGAAATTTAATTAAGGAAATTTGATGAAAAATGAAAAAATACTATCTTTAATAATACAACCTGTGATCTCTAGGATAAAAAGCGGGGTGATATTAGCAGGAGTTGGTGCGCTTTGTTATATTTTGGCTGTGTGTGCCTTTGCCCTAGCGATTAATGATTTGGTTTATGCAAATGTAAATTTGAGACTTTTGATTGCCGGTGCGATATTTAGTTTATGTGAGTATTTTGGGCGCACGATTGCATTTGGCATTTCACATAAAGCCGCGTTTGATCTTGAAAAAATATTAAGGATTAAAATTTTAAAGCACTTAGCGCAAATTCCATACGGGCATATCTTAACATACGGCACAGGTAGAATAAAAAAAATCGCGCTTGATGATGTAAAGGATCTACATGCTTTTGTCGCTGATACTACGCCGGTTTTTGGTCGTAGCACAATTACGCCAATTTTTGCTCTTGTTGCTATTTTGTGGCTTGATTGGAGGCTATTTTTTGTAGTTTTGGCTTTGCTATTGGTTGGAATTTTTATAATGAGTTTTGCATTTAAAGATAATGTAGTTTATCGAAAACGCTATGACGAGGCGGGCTCTATGCTAAATTCTTCGATTGTTGAATTTATTCAAGCTATGCCTATTGTGCGGACTTTTAGCGATGGTGCAGATAGTTTTAAACGCTATGATGAAGCACTTAAAAACTATAACAAAAGCTTAAATGAGTGGCTTAGTTTTTCGTCTCTTCCTTCACGCATTGGAATGGTATTTTTAAGTCCTGTTGTAGTTATGTTTATACTTAGTCTATGTGGCGGATATTTTTATATCAACGATAAGCTTGAAATTGGAAATTTTATAGGCGTTTTAATGCTTGGAACAGCTGTTGTTGATGCTTTTATTCCACTTATGCTTTTAAATAATTTCATTCAAAAATCTCGCGCTTCGGCTAGTGAAATTTTAGAAATTTTACAGATTGAACCGCTTAAAATTTGCATAGATTCAAAAGAGACAAATGGCAGTGATGTTGAGTTTAAAAATGTAAAATTTAAATACAATGGACGCGATAAATTTGCTATTGATGGGGTAAATTTTATTGCGAAAAGCGGGGAGGTTACAGCTCTTGTAGGAGCAAGCGGAGCAGGAAAAAGCACTATTGCTCAGCTAATTTCTCGCTTTTGGGATGTAAATGAGGGGCAAATTTTAATTGGCGGAGTAGATATCAAAGAGATCAAACCACAAAATTTAACCAACCTTGTATCTTTTGTATTTCAAGATACATTTTTATTTAATGAAAGTATCTATGAAAATATTGCTAAAGCTAAGCCAAATACAACGCTTGATGATGTGATATTGGCGGCAAAAGCGGCTCAAATCCACGATTTTATTATGAAATTACCACAAGGATACGATACCATAGCAAGCCAAAGAGGAACAAATTTAAGTGGCGGAGAAAAACAGCGCATCACTATAGCGCGGGCTATTTTGCGAGATACACCGATTATTGTATTAGATGAAGCTACAGCATTTGCCGATCCTCAAAATGAAGAAAAAATTATAAAAGCTCTATCAAATTTAATAATCGGCAAAACAACAATAATAATAGCACACAGGCTTTCTACAATAAAACATGCTGATAAAATTTTGGTGTTTGAACGTGGCAAAATTATCCAAAGCGGCACACATGAAGATTTAATCCAAAAAGGACTATACAAACAGCTATGGCAAAAATATGAAGATTCGCAAAATTGGGGGATTAAAAAATGAAAAATAGAAATTTTTACGAGCTTTTTAAGATGTTTTTGCAAATCGCTGGAGAAGAGAAAAAAACTTATCTTAAAAGTTTTATGAGCGGGGTTGGAGCTATAATTTTTACAGGGTTAATCTATGCTAGTTTTTATATATTTTTTGAAAATTTAAATGCAAAAAATTTACAAAAAACTTATGAAATTTTTATAATTATGAGCATATTTTTTATACTATTTTTGATATTAAAATTTAAAAGTAGTGCTTATGATCATGGTTTTACTAGCGGAAATTTTGTTGATGTTGGACACAATTTACGCCAAAAACTTGGGCGAAAACTAGCCTCCGCACCATTAAATTTAATCGCTAAATATAAAACAGGTCATTTAAATGCTGTATTTTCAAGCAATGTTAACGAAGCGGTTATGTTTGTGAATATGGTGCCTTTAATGGCGTTAGAACCTATAATTGTGGGTGTGATTTTTATTGTGGTGACATTTTTTTTCAGCGTTAAACTTGCTATTTTGATGCTTATGATGTTACCTATTTGTATGATTTTATATAAATTTCGTCGAAAATTAGCCATTGAGGAAAAAAGCGAATTTATAAATGCTAATGCACAATTAGAAGCGCAGATTATCGAGTATATACAAGGAATTGGTGTTTTGCGTTGCGTTAATAAAACTGGCGAAAATGCATCAAAATTAATACAAAGCATAGATGAGGTGTGTCAAATTCAGATTAAAGCGATGAAAACAGCAAAAATACCTACATTAGCCATGGGATCAATTGCGGTTGTTTTAATGAATTTGTGTTTATTTTTAGGAATTTATTTACATAATAAAAATGAAATTTCATTGGGCGTGGTCGCGGCTTGTCTATTGATTGCATCACGTTTAGTCGAGCCATTTTCAATTTTTTTATCACTTACAGCAATTTTTGATCTAATTGATGCTGGATTTAGCAAAGTTAAAGAAATTTTAAATTTGAAAGATTTGCAAACCATTAAACCAAATTTGATACCTAAAAATTTTAGTATCGAATTTGAAAATGTTGATTTTGCTTATAAAGATAGCTTACAAAACGCACTAAAAAACGTGAATTTTTTTGTAGAACAAGGTAGCACAACAGCTTTTGTAGGCATGAGCGGTAGCGGTAAAACAACCGCTACAAAGATGTTGATGCGCTATGATGATCCTCAAGCTGGCAAGATAAAAATCGGCGGTGTTGATATAAAAAATATGAGCCAAAAAGAGCTTTTAAGCCATCTAAGTTTTGTATTTCAAGACGTCTATTTATTTAATGATACGATTTTAAATAATATCAAATCATCGTCCTTAAAAGCCGATGATAAACAAATTCGTATCGCAGCAAAAATGGCACATTGTGATGAATTTATCTCCAACTTGCCTCTTGGATATGATACTTTTGTAGGTGATATTGGCGGAAATTTAAGTGGTGGAGAAAAACAGCGTATTTCTATTGCAAGAGCTATTCTTAAAAATGCCCCTATTGTTGTTTTAGATGAGCCTACTGCTGCGCTTGATAATAATAGTGAAGTTGCTGTGCAAAAAGCTATTAGCGCTCTAGCAAAAGATAAAACTCTAATAGTTATAGCGCATCGACTTTCTACGATAGTTAATGCCGATCAAATTTTGGTATTTGATAATGGAAGCATTGTGGAGCGTGGCAAGCATGAAGAGTTACTAAATTTGGGTGGAAAATATGCTCAAATGTGGGCATCTCAAAATTTGGCTAAAACTTGGCGCGTTGTTAATTGCTAATGTTTGATGTTAAATTTAAGATTATTATAAAAAGGATTTTTATATTGAAAAATAAAAATTTAAATTTTAAAAATTTACGTCAAATAGGATTTTATGGCGTAATTTTAATAACAATGCTAAATGCAACACAATACTTATGTGTTGGATTTTTTAGCGAAGGACTTGCTAGCATTTTGCGAAAAAATGGCGGAGATCTACACAAAGTTGGATTATTGTATTTTTTGGGATTTTTTTGGGCTGTTAAGTTTATTTGGGCGCCTTTTGTTGGTCTTTTGGTTATTAAAATGGGCGGAATTTATAAAAAATTTATAATCATGACTCAGATATTAACACTTTTAGCACTAGTGGCTGTGAGCTATTTGGAAGTGGAAACTAATTTAGCTCAAATCGTGCTAATTGCAATTTTTATCAGTTTTTTAAATTCCACGCAAGATACAGCAAATGGTGCTTTAATTTTTAAAGTATCGCGCGGTAATTTAGGCTTAGCAAATGCTGCAAAAATGAATGGAGTTTTGATAGGACACGCTCTTGGAGCGGGTGTGGCAATAATATTTTTTGATTATTTTGGTTGGATTGCCGCTTTGTATTTTTTGTTTTGTTTTACTTGTTTAACTATGATTTTAACGATATTTTTTAAAGAAAATAAGACACAAATAGTTAAAAATTTAGATATAAACAACTCGAAATTTTGTATAAAAGCGCATTATCACACGCTTTTGAATTTTTTTAAAGATAAAAAAGCTTGGCTTGGATTTATATTTTTACAAGCTATTGGAATTTGCATGAGTTTTGCTTTAATTACTCCTATTTTATTAGATACAGGATGGAACCTTAGTGATATTGCAATGGCAACGCATATTTTTGGTATAGCCGGTGGTACTTTTGCTAGTTATTTAATCTTGCTTTTATCGCGCAAATTTGGTGAAAAAAACGTTCTTATTTGGCTGATTTTTGTTGAAATTTTTGTTGTTTTTTCTCCGCTTTTACCGCTTTATGGGCTTAATAATTATGGCGAAGTTGTAATTATTTGTATATTGATGTTTGGGCTATATACTTCACAACAAGTCGCGCTAACAACGATGATGATGCAAAAAATTTCAAATTTACCAGAGAGCCAATATGCAATACAAGGTAGTTTTGGAATGATTTTTCAGTTTATCGGGTTTTATGCAGGAATGTTTATCGCAGAATTTTTAGGCTTTACTCAGACAATGTTTATAGCTAGCGGTTTATGTTTAATGGCATTTATCTATTCGTTTAAATTTAGAAAATTATATTAATCAAAAAGCTGTGATAAAGATACATCACAGCTTTTAACAGCAACTTAAAATTCGCCCTTGATTTGCTCTACCCAAGCATCGGCGCGCCCCATCCAAGCATCACTTACTTTAACATCAGTAATAAGCCCGATAAATTTACCATCTACGATCGCATTTGATTTATTGAATTTATACTCTTCATCAACTGGTGTTTCGCCGATTAATTTTGCGCCTTTTATCGCCGGCAAAAACTCAGCCAAACCGCTATTAAAATCATCAGGGTGTTTTACTGAACCACCAACGCCCACTAAAGCAAGAGTTTTACCACTAAAATCAAAGCCAGAAATTAGCTCCAATTTTGCTTTAAAATCGTTTTGTAACTCGCCCACTTTATGAGTAGAGGCGACAAAAATCAACTTATCGTGCGCGTTTAAAAAATCAACGCAAAGCTCCTTTGCATCAACTATATCACTATTAAATTTCGCGCCAATATACTCAGCTACTTTTTGCGCGTCTCCTGCATTTGAACCAAAAACTACACCTACGTTTGCCATTTTATATCCTTTCAAAATAAAATAATTTGCGGATTTTACAAAAAAGAGTTGAATTATCTCTTAATTTTGTCAAAATCCACCAAATTTGCTCTAAATTAGCACTTAAAATTTGCTTTAAATTCCGCCTAATTTGCCAAAATTCGCTCAAAATCTCGCTTTAAAATATCATATTTTAATTCGCCTAAATAGTAATTTGTGCCGTTTGGATCATCTGCGCCACTTATGTCGGTTAGCCTTTGTGGTGCGCCGTTTTTATAGATTACCTTAAATGGAAGTGCTAGAGAGTTATGATAATCTATGTCTTTTAAAATTTGCTCTACAATGCGTTCAGAGTGGGGATTATCGGAAGCTACAATGAAGTAATAGGCGTTGTATTTTTTCGCAAACTGCTCGATTATTTCGCTATCGCTTAGCGTCTCATAAAAACTAAAAGCTATGAGCGTAAATTTATCTTTATTCTCTTTTTGAAACTCCGTTAATTGCGCGGCTTCTTTTTGGCATGGCGGGCAAAAAGTGCCAAAAACATCAAACATCAAAATTTTATCACTCCCGACGATTTTAAAGCCATTTTGCACGCGCTCAATCTCAATTTCATTGCCAAAAACGCTCTTTAATTTAAATTTCTCTCCCATATAATAGGGCTTAATCCCTTCTGTGTTGGCGAAATTTGCCTCTTTATTCTTGCTATTTTCGCCACCACAACCAAAAATCCCAAGCGTTAAAATCAACGCTGTAAAAATTATTTTTTTCAAATTAAATTCCTTTTTTTAAATTTTTCAACATCGCGCGCTAGGTTTAAAAATTTCATCCAAATTTTAAAACCAAATTTTACTTATAATTTTTCATCGCGCTCTTTGCTTCGCGGTCGGCTTCACGCCTTTTGATTGTCTCGCGTTTATCGTGGAGATTTTTGCCTTTTGCTAGCGCGACACTCGCTTTTACGCGGTTTTTATCATTTAAATAAAGGCGCGTAACAACGAGCGTAAGCCCATCTTGTGAGACTTTGCCAAAAAGCTTATCGATTTGCGCGCGGTGCATTAAAAGTTTGCGTGGAGCGCGCTCATCAGGGCGAAAAAAAGCGTTTGTATTTGCCAAAAAACCAATATGCGCCCCCAGCAAAAACATCTCGCCTTTAATTATACGAATAAAGCTGTCTTTTAGATTAACTTTTCCTGCGCGAAGTCCCTTAACTTCGCTACCACACAAGACAATCCCCGCCTCAAAACTATCAATTATTTCAAAATCAAAAAAAGCCTTTTTATTCTTTGCTAGCTCTTTCAAATGCGCTCCTTTGTGCCTAAATTTAGGCTTTTTAAACAAAATGTCGTGCTTCCGCTACCGCTTAAAAACTCATCATCTCTAAGCTTTGCGCCGGTGATATTTTCAAACGGCTTTGCAAGATCATTTAGCTCATAATTTTTAAAATTTGCCAAAATTTCATTTGACTTTTTCGCACTTAAATTTCGCGCCAAATAAGCATCGATCGTGCTCATAAAATTTGCGCGAAAACATGAGTAAATTTGCGCTGTATCTGCGCAAAAAGGCTTAAAATTTAGCCTAAAATTTGGCATTTCATCATCAAATGGCTCGATTATTTCGCCGATTCCACTAACATTTGCACTTTTAAATTCACTTAAAAAAAACGGCACATCAGCCCCGATTTTTGCGCCTATTTGCATCAAATTTTCACGCGAAATTTCTAAATTTAGCTCACGATTTATCTCGCGCAAAAATGTCGCAGCGTTTGAGCTACCACCACCTAGCCCACCACCCATCGGGATATTTTTCGTGATTTTTATCTTGTGCGATGCAAAAAAATCATCGATTTTTGCGCCAAAACCTAGTTTTTTTAGCTCAAATGCGCACTTTTTAATTATATTTTCGCCAGGAATTTTTTTATCGCTTTGAATGCAAATTTCGCTTTTATTTTCGCGCGCAAATTTTTCACAATTTACAAACTCAATCTCATCATAAATTTCATCAACCAAAATAAAGCGCGATAAAATTTCATGATAGCCTCCTCTTGTGCCGATTATTTTCAAAAAAACATTGATTTTAGCGTAGCTTTTCATAGTTTTGCCTTGTTTAAAAGGTATGAAATTTTCTCATCTTCAAAGCGCAAAACCGCAAAATTTTCGCCAAATTTTACGTAATATTCTCCGTTTTCTTGCAACGCAAAATCGCCCTTTTTCATCTTTTTTCCATTCTCAAAATCAATCAAATCGCCACGATAAAAATTCTCGCGCAGGGTGAAAAAATCTAGCGGATTTAAAGCTCTCTCATCTTCAAATTTAAAATCTCCTTCGCTTATACGCTCAAGCGCGCTAAGCGTGGTATTAACGCCTAAATTTCGCCCTAAAATTTCAGCAAAACTTCGCACATAACCGCCCTCGCTAAGACTAATCTCTATCGTCAAAAACGGGTGAGTGTAGGATAAAATTTGCGTGTTAAAAACCTGCATTTTGGCTGGTTTTATCTCAAATTCCTCCCCGCGTGCCGCCATTTTATATGCGCGAACACCATCTATTCGCTTCGCGCTAAATTTTGGCGGAATAAACTCTATTTCGCCACTTAATTTCGCCATTTGTGCGCGAATTTCATCTAAATTTAACGGCAAAATTTCATCAATGCTTACAAAATTTCTATTATCGCCACTCTCGCTTTTTGCGCCAAGCCAAATGGTAGCGCGGTAAATTTTGGGCGATTTTCGCAAAAAACGAAAAAGCCTTGTATACGAGCCAAATGCAACAACTAGCGCGCCACTAGCAAATGGATCTAATGTGCCTGAAAATCCGGCTTTTTTTTCGCCATATTTGCGTTTTAACTGCGATAAATAGGCATTTGATGAGATCTCTTTTGGCTTAAAAGCGACAAATAATCTATCCATTTTACTCTACCTTTGTTATAAAACTAGCCAAAATTTGACGCTCAATACCGCCGAAATTTATCTTAAGTTTTAGATCATTTGTAGTCGGTGAAACGCTAGTTACGCGCCCAAAGCCAAATAATTTGTGATTTATTAAATCGCCTTTTTTTATACTGTTGGTTTTTGTTAGTTGTAATGGTGCCTCGCTAAGTCCTGCTTCGCTTAAAAAACGGCTCTTTTTAAGTTGCTCTTTTCTGCCGTGCAAAAATCTCGTCTCGCATGTGCTTAAAATCAGCGATTTTTTGGCGCGAGTTATCGCTACATAGGCGATTCTGCGCTCCTCTTCGATGTCGTAATTTTCGCCCAAAAGCGGAAATGTCCCCTCCTCTAGCCCGACAACAAAAACATAATCAAATTCTAAGCCTTTGCTTGCGTGAATACTCATCAAACTAAGCATATTTTGTGAGATGTTATCTTGCTCACTTTGGAGTGAGAGATCATTTAAAAACATATTCAAATCAAATTCATCATCTTTTGCATTTTCGCGCAAACTCGCCATAAATTCATCTATATTTGCGACGCGATCATCGCCATCTTCTTGCGCTTCGTAGTATGCTTTTAGACCAAATTTAGCCTCAAATTCATCTAAAATTTCATTTACACTTAAATTTGCAAGTTCACTAATACTTACGCAAAATTTATTCACCTCATCAAGAGCTTTTGCGCCTATTATTCCGCTGTTTAAATTTGAAATTGTCTCAAAAAGCGTATTTTTTTCGCTTTTTGCCAAATTTTCTATTTTTTGAAAGCTAATATCGCCGATACCGCGTTTTGGGCGGTTTATCACGCGTCTTAAAGAAAAATCATCACCGTTATATAAAATCAATCTTAAATAAGCGATCACATCTTTTATCTCTGCGCGTTCGTAAAACTTTTGTCCGCCGACCATTTTATAGGCTATTCCTGCGCGTGAAAGCCCTTCTTCAATCCCGCGTGAGAGTGCATTTATGCGGTATAAAATCGCTATTTCGCTTGGATTTACGCCATTTTCAATGAGATCTTTTATTTTAATGGCGATCTTGTTTGCCTCAAAACTCATATCATCAAAGCTGTAAATTTCAATCTCTTCGCCCTTTTGTTTTATCGGCACTAAATCTTTGCCACGGCGCAAACGATTGTGCTTGATTAGCTCATTGGCGGCGTTTAAAATATGGGCTGTGGAGCGGTAATTTTTAGTTAGTTTTATCACTTTTGCATTTGGAAAGTGTTTGTCAAATTCTAAAATATTCGCGATTTTTGCGCCACGCCAACCATAAATGCTTTGATCATCATCGCCAACAACACATAAATTATCGTGTTTGGCGCAGAGTTTTTGAAGTAATTTAAATTGCAAATCGTTTGTATCTTGATACTCATCGACCATAATAAAGGCGTATTGTTGCGAAATTTGGTCGCAAAGCGCGCTGTTGGTGTTTAAAATTTGATAAGGCAAAGAGATTAAATCATCAAAATCAACTAAATTTTCTATAAATAGGCGCTGTTCGTATTTTTCATATATAAGAGCGGTTTTTTTGGCGTTTTCATTTACGCTATTTTGCGCTAATTCTTGCGCTACTTTTGGCGAAATTAGCCTGTTTTTAAAACGCGAAATTTCACTCGCTATTTGTTGTGGATATTCGATATCACTTATCGATTTTATGATCTTTTTTTTATCGTCAGTATCGATGATATTAAAGTTGCTTTTGCGCCCAAGCTCATTGATATATTTTCTCAAAAAAAGCAATCCAAATTTATGAAACGTGCATAAAAGTGGCATCGAATCTAGCTTTGTATCGCGCAGCAAATTTAAGGCTCTATCGCGCATCTCATTTGCCGCTTTGTTTGTAAAAGTTAGCGTTAAAATCGATTTTGGTTCGATACCAAATTTTAAAATTAAACACGCTAGCCGCGCGGTTATCGTCTTTGTTTTGCCACTTCCTGCACCAGCTAAAATCAAAAGCGGACCACTTAAATTATAATCCTTAATCGCCTCTTTTTGCTCGTCGTTTAATTCATCAAAATTCATTTTTTCCCTTCGGTTGTGCCACTCATTTGGCATAAATTTGCGATTTTATTCTCGCTATTTTCATTTACAAATTTGCCCGAATTTATAGCGCAAAACTCATCTACTAACGCACGAATTTCATCTAATCCTAGCTTCCAAAACTCATCACTATCTAAATCAAGCCCAAAAAGCGATATCAATTCATTTGGTGATTTACTGCCTCCAGCACGCAAAAATTGCGTGTAAATTTGGGTGAAATTCTCGCATTTTTTATGTTTATAAATGCCAAAAATCGCTAAAACAAAAAGCTGCGCAAAGCCATAAGAGTAGCAATAAAACGGCGTGTGGATAAAGTGCGGAATATAGCTCCAAAATGGCGCGTAATTTTTAGTTAAAACAAGTGCGTCGCCAAACATTTTGCGCGATTCTTCTAGCCAAATTTGGCTTAGCTGTTCGTGCGAAATTTCGCCATTTTGCGCGTGAAATCTACGCTCAAACGTAGTAAAAGAAATTTGACGATAAAGCGTGGCAAAAATATCTTCTAATTTTGCTGCGATGAGTGCTGATTTATCGGCTGTTTTGGCGCGTTTTAAAACATAATCAAAAACGATCATTTCGCAAAAAACAGAGGCAGTTTCAGCTGTAGTAAGAGGCGTATTTTGATAAAAAAATCCCGCTTCATAGGATAAAAACTGATGAATCGCGTGTCCTAATTCGTGCGCAAGAGTAAATAAATCGCGCCTATTTTGCGTGAAATTTAGCATAACATAAGGGTGTGCCGATTTTACTGCGCTGTGCGAAAATGCGCCTGAAATTTTATTTTCGCGAGAAAATGCGTCAATCCAACCCTCATCAAATGCACGTGTGGCGATGTCGCGAAAGCGCGGATCAAACTCGCCAAATGCATCTAAAACAATGCGTTTAGCTTCGCTAAATTCAATCTTTTCATCATCATTTAACGGCGCGTAACGATCATAATCATATAGCTTTTTAAAGCCTAAGATTTTGCGCTTTTGTTTGTAAAATTTAATCGGCAAATCAAAGCTGTTTTGGGTAGCGTTTATCAATGCGTCGATTGTGTTTTTTGTAATTTGATTTGCTTCGTGCATCTCAAATTCGGGCGCTTCGTAGTGGCGCAATTCGCACTCATTTTGCGCGTCTGTTTTTACCATATTGAAAATATAAGTCAAAATATGCGCGTTTTTATTTAGAGTTTTGCCTAAGATTTCAGTCGCTTTTTTGCGAACTTTTCGTGATTTATCGTGCAAAAGCGATAAAATTTGCTCTTCGTTTAAGTTTTTGCCATCAAATTTAAATTTCATTCGTGCCATCGTCTCATCAAAAAGCCTTGCAAACGCGCGAACACCGACATTTGAGCTTTTTAAAAGCACAAGCTCTTCGTTTAAGTTTAGCTTGTGAGACGCGCTTTTTAAAACCAAATTTAAATAATATTCATATTTTGGCGCAAAAGTGATTAAATTTTGAGCTGTTTGCGCAGGTAATGCGCAAAATTCTATCTCAAAAAATAGCAAATTTGATTGCAAA
The DNA here is from genome assembly GCA_963544335.1 of uncultured Campylobacter sp. GTDB lineage: Bacteria > Campylobacterota > Campylobacteria > Campylobacterales > Campylobacteraceae > Campylobacter_B. The sequence goes on along the minus strand of CAUUFG010000019.1, from coordinate 3,244 downwards.
TCGTTGCAAATTTTCTCAAATTTGGCTAAAAATCCGCCATTTTTTGAATTTGTAGCAAAATTTAAATATGCGTAAGTCGCGATTTTTTCTATATTTTCACTTAAATTTTCTAGCTCCTTTAATGCACCTAAAAACTCATCGCCACTTAAATTTGATAATTTTCCCTTAAATTTCGCGCTAAAATTTTCGCACTCTATCGCCAAATTTTGCGCACTATTTTCACATTCACGCTCATCTTTAAAGAGCGCTTTTAAATCCCAATTCATCTTTTACCTTTGATTTTAAAAATTTGCGTATTTTATTTAATTTATTGAAATTTAACCTTATAACGCTAAAATTCGCGTTTTTAAAATTTTTATAAGGAAATTCAATAATGTATCTATTTACTAGTGAAGTTGTAAGCCCTGGACACCCCGATAAATGCGCCGATATTATCGCTGATAGCATTGTAGATAAAATTTTGGCGATAGACCCGAATGGGCGCATAGCAAGCGAAGTTTTTGTCGCAGGAAAACACGTCGTAATTGGTGGCGAGGTTAATGCAAAAATTGACTTTACGCACGATGATTATCGCCATATCGTAAAAGACGCGCTGGCAAAAATCGGCTATTTTGATAATCCATACTTTACGCGCGCGCAGTGCCTTCACCCTCAAGATCTACAAGTAGATGTTTTTATAAATCAACAAAGCCCTGATATCAATCAAGGCGTAGATCAAAAAGATGGCGAAATAGGGGCTGGTGATCAAGGGATTATGTTTGGTTTTGCAAGTTGTGAATGCAAAAATTTTATGCCCGCTGCGATTAGCTATGCGCGTTTGCTTTGTGAGAGGGTTTATGAGTATGCAAAAGCCCATCCTAACGAGCTTGGCGTAGATATTAAAACACAAGTTACAATTGATTATGGCACAAAAGAAAATTTTGAAAATTGCGCCCCACAAAAGATACACACAATAGTAGTTTCTGCGCCGTGTGTGGAGAGTATGAGTATTGAATCTGTGCGCGAATTAGTGCAAGGTCTAATCGATTCTGCCGGGCTTCCAGCGCATCTTTATAACCGCGAAAATACGATAATTTATATCAATCCAACTGGTCGCTACGTAAATCACAGCTCGCTTCACGATAGTGGGCTTACAGGACGCAAGCTAATCGTCGATAGCTTTGGCGGATACAGCCCGATCGGCGGGGGCGCACAATCTAGCAAAGACTACACAAAAGTGGATCGTTCAGGACTTTACGCAGCGCGATATATCGCCAAAAATATCGTCGCGGCAGGACTTGCGAAAAAGTGCGTCGTCCAGCTAAGCTACGCAATCGGCGTGGCAAAACCAATTAGCGTGAGCGTTGATTGCATGGGGACAAATTTGGGCGTCGATGATGAGACTTTATCGCATTTTGTGATGGATAAATTTCCGCTTACGCCACGCTGGATTACCGCTAAATTTGAGCTTGATAAACCTTGCGCGGGTAATTTTTTATACGCTGATGTAGCTGCGCGCGGACAGGTTGGCGTGGAGAGCTATCCGTGGGAAAAGTGCGATTTTGTAGATGAATTTAAGGCGTTAATTCGTAATTTTGGACTTTATAGCGTTAAAATTGGCTGATTTAAATTTGATTTAGCCAAATTTGTACGTGAATTTGGCTGTTAAATTTTAGTAAATTTGAATGCAAATTTCATCACAATGTTAAATTAAATTTACTTTGCAAATTATTGCTTTTAAATAAAATTGGCTGTGAATTGGCGAATTTGAATGCAAATTTGCTCGTGATTTTTTCTGCTTTTTTGTGTGCGCGAAGCTTTTTTATACAACTACGCGATTAAATTTTGATAGCAAAAATTTAATCAATTTTCAAAAAATTGGCTTTTGAGCCTAAAAAATAAATATTACTCAAAATAAATTTAAACAATAAAAATAATCCAAAATGATGAAATTTAATGTCAAAAATTTATGTATTTTTAGGGGGGGGTATGTAATACGTCATTTTTATTTTAAGGAATGACAATGAATATTAAGCAAATACTTCTAATAAATGCGCTTATAGCAAATATATTCGCACAAGATGAAGCCCAAATAGATCAGTATATATCACAACAAAAACAACAACTTACAAATATGTATTTACTCGCAAAAAGTCAAATTAATATTGAAATTTTATCTTTAGATCAAAACGGAGCTCGGTGTCGTGGAAGTACTTTTGGAAATTATAACTTTTATGAAAGCAAAGAAGAAGAATCTAGATGTGTTGATGAAATTGTAAAACTAGAGAGAGATTTAAGCAAAATACGAGTGCTTAAACTAAAATCTGACCAATTAGATCAGGCTTATCAATATGATTTAAATAGACTTGAACAAATTGGAATTTTAATGAAAAATCAAAAATAAGGAGAAAAAATGGAGAATGAAATTTTATTTACTATTGGTTTTCAAATAGTAATTGGTTTTATACTTGGCGGTGTAGCTGTTTTAATTTATATTATCGTCAGAAAAATACGAGCAAGTCAGACAGAAAGCAAAGAAATGGCTGTATTTTTTTCATTTTTTCTATATGACTTTGCGCTTATTGAGACGATTGTTGCTTTTTGTATTTTGTTGATACCATTTCTAATAGGAATATCAAGACATGATTTTAAAGATACGTTAATACAATATATTCTTGATGTTTTGCCTATAACAATCATCATGTTAATTATAATTTTTAAACTTGCTTCTATTGCATTAATAAAGCTAAATTTGCTTTATTATTTCATTTAGATTTAATGCTTTGTATCAAATTTGGCACGTTAAAATTAAACAAAATGGGTTGCAACTTTAAAATAAGCTGTAAACAAAAAATATCTTTGATAAAATAGACGTTATTTGAGCACTCGTGAACGAGGGGTGGCGGATGTATAATAAAACGTATCTAATCTAAGTGCCACACAGAGAAAAATTTAATATAGTGTTGAGATTTAAAAGAACTAAGATTTTAAAATTTAAAACTCATATTTTAAATTAAAAGTCCCACGTTAATTCAATGATTTTTTGCCAGCTAGCCCTCATAGATGCCTCCGCATTAGGCCCGCTTATGCTAAATTTCGCGCCGATTTTGCCGATACCTGTGTTACCTTTTATGATTGAAGCTGTAATATCTGCGTCTTGTGTTGTATTTTTTTGTTCGTGCTTTTGTGCTAAATTCGCATTCATATGCCGTCCCCGCCAAAAAAATCTATTTTTTACAAAACGCAACCAATCACGGCTAAATTT
>CAUUFG010000018.1:0-19454 GCA_963544335.1 uncultured Campylobacter sp. | reverse complement strand
ATATTTTCATAGCTTACAACATGCGCGTATGCGGTGCCATTTATCAATGGATAACCACCAAATGGTGCACTAGCGCACGCATAAAATCCAAACACTACAAATATAAAAACGATAAAATGCAAACATTTTTTCATAATTTTTCCTTGAAAATCAAATTTGATTAAACAATGAGCGCGAATTATATTCTAATTTTTACAAATTTATGCCAAATTTAAGTTTTTTTAGTTAAAATCCGAACTCATTTTATGTCAAGGTAGCTCAGCTGGTTAGAGCGCTGGTCTCATAAGCCGGAGGTCGAGAGTTCAAGTCTCTCTCTTGACACCATAAATAGATAAACTGCGATATTTCTACAATATTACAATTACCTTTTCTAGAATATAACTTAAAGTTTGCGCAAAATAAATTTAAGCTTAATGTAATTTTAGAATTTTTTCATAAATTTTTTTAATACTCCGCCAACTACAACACAACCTGTCACGCTACTAGGTTAAATTTTCATCATAACTTAAATCAAAGAAGCGTAAATGTTAAGATATATCATAGGCGGTGTAGTACTTGGGGCAATAGGATATGGGCTGAAAAAGTATTTTCATAATTCTGACATATGTATACCATACGGTAACAAAACACCAAATGAATACAGATCAGATGAGTATAATGAAAATAGATATGAGTGATTTAGTGGTTAGCAATGATGTTTTTATAGAAGAAAATGAGCTAAATGCAAAACGTAAATTTAATGAAACGATCAACCGACTTTTTCACTCTTTAAAAAGTCTACAAGAAAAGCTATCTAGTGTAGAAAATTTACCAGAATTAAAGTCCACATACACGTCCATTAGCGGTGAGAAAATTTTGAAATTTAACAGATCAGATAGCGAAAATTTTAATAAATTATTTCATCTTTTTATAAACTCAAAAGAAGATTTACAAATTTTATGTGACTTAAAATATCTCTAGGCTTGATAATGCATAAAACAAGAGCAATGACTATAGCAAATTTAAAGAAGATAAACAAGCGCTTATCGCTAAACTACTTGAATTAAAAAATAGGCTAGTTAAGGCACTAAGGGAGCTAAGAGCCACTACACATGCAAGAGATAACGACCATTTTAAGATGCCTCGGATATATATAAAAGATACTATGATGATAAATTTTTAAGGATAGAAACTACAAATAATATGATTTTAATCTTGAATAATATTTAAAAAGAAAAGGAGTAACTATGTGGAAATTATTTTTAGATTTATTGTTTCGTTATGTCATGTATAAGATTATTAAATTTTTGTCAATAAATTTATTTGCTAGAAATAAAAGAGATAGTAAAGCAAAAAAATGATAAAAAGATGAAATAAAAACATGATGAGTTTGAAATTAAATTATAACTAAGACCAAAAATTATACTTATTCTAAACACATATACAAATATTGTTAAATGTAGACTTGATATAATTTTATACAATAAAATTTTTCTATTATAAATTATTATTTAAATCTAAAAAATTATAAAAATGCAGTAAAATTAAAAGCAAAATATCGCTTAGAGAAGGATATCTGTGTCTATAAAAATTAAAAAAATAGATAGAATGTTTTCGTTTTGTGGATTAAATAAAGTATGTATAGACAGAGAATTTAAAGATTACAACGTATTCTTTGCCGATAATGGAGTTGGAAAAACATCGGTTACAAGAGCGTTTGAGCTTTTAATTAAACAAAATTCTCAACATATTGGTCGGTATAAAACTATATATTCACAAGACGATCCACAAATTTCTTTTCTTACAGATAGTGGTGCTATAATAACTATTGATCCCGAAAGTTCGGCCACAAATTTGCCTTTTAAAATCGAAATCTATAATAGTGATTTTTTAATACAAAATGTTCCACTGGGTTCAGATTTTGCATTAAAAAAGTTAGATGATGAGACGATTGCTTTAAGCGATTCTTATCTTGGCAAAGAGACAAAAGAAGAGAAGGAATTGGAGCAAGAAAAAAATAAACTCCAAAAAAGAAAAGATGAGATCAATGGAAGCCAAGCAAATCAAGATATCAAAGATGAAATTACAAAAACCCAAGAAGCCATTAAAAATGCCTATGATGAAATAGAAAAAATTAGAAAAGATACTAGTACTAAAGAAATACGTATTGTTCTAGATGAAATTACAATAGAGCCCAATCAACTAAATGGTAAAAACAATTTTAATATCTATGAAAAGAAATTGCAAGAAGTGCAAGCTAAATTTGCCGAGCTCAATAATTCATTTAAATCATTTGGCGATTTACCAAATATAAAATTCCCAAATTTTAGAATAATTAATGACAAAGAAAAACTTATAAATTTATTTGAATTCAATATAGAGAAAGAGGCTGGAAAAATATCTGAAAACATCAAAAACCACATTATTAAAGTAGGTAGAGAATTTATAGAAAACGGTAGAAAAATCATAGATACAAATGAATTTGATATTTGTCCGTTTTGTATGCAGTCAATTGAAAATGCAATATTGAAAGAATACGCAAGCTATTTTAATGACGCTGTTGAGAACTTTAATAACAAAACTCAATTAATAGTTTCAGCACTCAATGGTGATCTAGCTATACTTCACAACCTAAGAAATGGCATGATAAGCGATTTGGAAAAATTCAAACCTTTTTTGCAAAATTTTGAGCAAATTAAAATTAATTTTATTGAAAATATAAAATTAATTTATGATAAATTAGAACAGATAATAAAATTAGTCCAAGATAAAAAAGAAATTGAAAATTCAGACAAATTCAAAAATACAATAGGTTTATTTGAAAAAGCTTTACAAAAGTGTAATGAAACAGTTGATGCAACACTAGATATTTTAAATAATAAAAAAGCACAACAAGATGAATTAAATCGTATCAAAAATGAGTTAAAAAATTTAAAAATTCAGAAGGCAAAGAGAGATAGCTTTGATGTGCAAAAAAGAAAGCAAAAGGCTTTAGAACTCTTAAATAGTTTAAAAAATGAACTTAATAAAATTGATAGTAATATTGAAGCCATAGATGCTAAGCTAGAGAAGCTAAAAGCTACAAAAAAACCGGATATTAAAGTGATAAATAACTACTTAATAGCTTTAAATTTAACAAAATACTCGGTTAATTCGGATTATCAGCTAATTATAAATCAAAAAATAATCTCAAATGATGATGTGAGAATGGTTTTGAGCGATGGTGAAAAACTACGCTTGCATTTGCGTATTTTTTAGCTAGGCTGAAATTATTTTATAATAAAGCATCTTTGAAAAAATTAGTGATTGTTATTGACGATCCCATATCTAGTCTTGACAATGGCAGAATATATACAACTTCTTATATAGTAGCCAAAATCAATCAAGAAATCGCAGGGGAAATTTTAGAGAAAGAAGAAGATAAAGCGCAAGTTTTTGTCTTAACGCACAATCATGTATTTATGAGTAATATTATTAGAATTTTAGGAAAAAATGCATCTTATCAACAGCTATCTAGAGACAACGATAAGCTAATATTTGAAGCAAAAGACAAAGTTGCCGGATATTTTGACACCTTCTATATGCTTTTATTTAAAGAGGTTAAAAAATTTGCAAATGAAGAAAATTTAACAGAAGATTACAGTAAAGCTTTGAACAATGGTAACAAGATAAGAATGCTATTAGAAAGTTTTATGAAGACAAATTTTATAAGTCAGTTTATTGCAAAAGAATATACTCAACAACATGCATTTGCCGATAAAACTTTAGAAGAAATAATTAATGCAATATCTGCAGCAAATCAGACTCATAAATTTAAAAGCGATTTGTTTTCACAATCTGATTGTAATATCGTAGATGGTAATGATTTAAAAAAGAAACTCATTGGTGTAACAAAAGGCTTACATATGGATAGTCATGGAAGCATGGCTGATTTTTATTCTCAACATAAAATATCTTTGAGTGAAGTACAAAAATTTGCAAAAATCTCTATAAATGCCATGAATGCGCTTAATCCAAATCAGGTTTGTTTTTATATAGAAGCTTCTAACAACCAGTAATTTAAATACGCATAAAGAATAAAGAAATAATCAGTTAAGCAAAATGATTTAAAAAAATAGTGGGAAGTAAATAATATATTATTACGCTTTTTTAGCTTTATTTATGAGATTATGTAAATTTCACAAAATATCAAGATGTGTTCTTAAAAATTTCAATACCACCTACAAAAGAGATATTTATATGAGAAGATTGGCTTTAGTGAGAAGCTAATAGGCATAATTGGGAGCTAGGGGCGTAGGTAAAACAACTATGCTGTTTCAAAGATCGTTCAAGCTCAACGAGATGTACAAAAGGCTCTTTATGTTAGTCTTGATTGTCCTTTCATCAATCTTTTTAAATTTTTGCAATAGTTCTAAAACCAAATTTATCCTATCAATCAAAATACAAATCAATGCCTTTGTCGCGCAATCTCTAGATGTGCTAAAGCCAAGCAAGCGCAATCGCCGCTCAAAAAATAGCCTCATCATCTACGTATTTTCTATCATTATCAGATATAAAATTTTCATCCTCATATAGTAAGCCGTATAAAAAGTACCATTAATACAAAATAATTTTAGTTTTTCATTGAGTTAGGCGAATGCCTTTTTATATTAGATTAAGACATATTTTTCTTGCAAAATAGTTTTAAAAATAGCGGATTTGAAAATTCAGGATTTAGTAGCATGCTTATAATAATCAAAAAACACCCGCATAGCATCGTATTCTACGCGACTAAAACCTTCATGATAAATTACGCAAATTTCAGATATCTCTTTTGGTATCATGCACTCAAAATAAGAACTCCTTATGCTAAAAGTCACACACAACCACTCATATTTTTTAATATCTTCTATAAAACTTATAATAAAATTTTTCCAAAAATCTTTGCCAGCACCATCGTTTATTGCATCTATAAAAATAATAATTTTATTAGAATTTGCCTGCGCCTTTGAGTTTAGCGCTCTAAGAAATTCATATTTATTAATTTTTGCAAAACCAAACAAATTTAAAATTTGCGCCCAAGGATCTTTGCTCTATAAGATGCTGACCTAAAATAAGTATGGATTGTTGATTATTTTTGGCTATATTTTTATTATGTCTGCAAACAGATGCGATTTGCAGACTCCTGCTTCACCTTTGAGTATTAAATATTGATTTTTAGCAATTTCTAATACTGTTTTGAGTTTTCCAATAAAATTTATAAAATCATATATTATCTTGAAAGTTTTCAAACTCTTCAAAAGGATATATCGTTGAAACGAGCTCTTTTTTATATGTAGTTTTTTCAAGATTATCAAGAAATCCTTTAAATTTGTCACAATCGAAATTTATAAATCTAAATTTGATACAAAATTTTTAATTAAATTAACCTCATATTTTAACTCGTCTGGAATACCTCTAAGCAGAACAAATTTTTCACAAAATTTATTATAGATTTTACAAAAACCGCTTTTTATTTTTGCTAAATATTGCGAATTTTTACTAAAAAGTTCAAAATACTTGCAAATTTCAAGCTCCACGTTAATTTCTGGCGAATACCTAACACCAAGGCTTTTTATAGCACTATCATTTTGATCTTCAAACCAGTTATTAGATAGATCTCACCAAAAAAATACTTAACCAAACCAGCACTTTTATCATCTTTAAGTATTTTAATTAGCTCATTACTCCCCAAACAAATAATCTCTATCTCTTTAGAATAATTTTTTCTAACCATATCTTCTCATTTTTTAAGACACTCTTCCCATCTGTCTTTAAATGATTTTTTATTATATTCCCCATGATAAGCTCTGTCAATTGAAATAACTAAATAGTATGATTTTAAATTCGGATGTTTTTCGAGTGCTGTTTTTATAGAACTATCAAGCTGATCAAACTGCACTTTTTGAGGCGTCAATAAAAAATATTTCGCTTGAAATCCAATCTCATCACCATTTTCCTTTATTATATAGCACTCAACACCGCCATCAAAATTTCCTACTTTAATAAATTTACCACTTTTAGAAAAATTCAAACTTGCTAGCTGACAAACAAGCTCTTCAAAAGCGTTATTTTGCGAGCCATCTAAGCTTATAATATTACCCCCAATTCAAAATATAATCCTTTTGTATTTTTGCTTCGGCATATATTTTTGCTATTTATCAAAATTTCAAGCATTAAACCAAGTATATATTTTTTATCTATATTCAAATTTAAGCAAAATTTAGATGAATGATATTATATAAAATTTAAGAGATTAAATATCGCTATGTTCAAAAAGTAATATTATAGAATTACATAAGAAAATTTATCACTCTTTTGGATGCAAATGCATCCAAAAATACTATCTTTTTATCGAGCAACGTCCCAAAAAGTAGCACGCAGGGCAAAATCCTGTCGCACCTACTAAAAACGGCACAAGCCCGATTAACGCCCACCAACTTTCGAAAAAATACCAAATCGCGCCACCTAAAACTATGCCTAAGACCATTCTAATAATTCTTACTTTCCAACTCATTTTGAACCCTTTTTAATCAATGAATACAAAGGGCAATACCCAAAATAGCCAGTAAGAAGTGGAATAAGTCCCAAAAGTCCCCAAATATTTTCATAAAAATAACCAGCGCCAAGCGCACCACAAGCTACAACCAATCTAATCGTTTTGTCTAAAAAACTCATATTTTTTCCTTTTAAATTTATTAAAAATGCAAAGAATATATACAAAAAGTTAATGACGAGTAATTAATAGGTATAAAAATTATCTGAATTCATAAAAAATAAAATATTTTGGAAAAATAACAAACATAAAATTGAAATTTAAGCTCAAAATCGATCAAATTTTGCGTCTAAAATTTCAATTTATTTATGGCAAATAATTCTCCTTTTAAACCTTAAATTAATGGCAAATTTAGAGCTATTTTGCACATTTGCCACTATTATTTACCAAATTTAGCAAGCGCACGTTCATAATCTACAAGCGTATCAATCCCTATTGAGTGCGTCATTATCTCACACATCGCGATTTTTTTACCCCACTCTATGGCGCGAAGCTGTTCTAATTTTTCAATACTCTCTAAAAAACTCTCTCCAAATTTACAAAACTCGCGCAAATTTCGTGCGTTATAAGCATAAATCCCGATATGCCCTTTATAGCTTTCGCATTTTTCTCTCGCAAAAGGTATAACAGATCTCGAAAAATATATCGCATTTTGTGAAATATCAGTGATAACTTTTACCAAATTTGGATCGCACGCTTCCTTTGCACCAATGCGTTTAAAACAGCTCGCCATAAACGCTCCAGCGGAAATTTTTTCGTGCGCAAATTTGATAAATTTTTCCAAATTTTCACTCTCAAAAAATGGCTCATCGGCTTGAACATTGACAATTATCTCATCATCTTTTGCGCCAAATTTAATAACAGCTTCGTTAATACGATCCGTGCCACTTTTATGTAAATCGCTCGTCATTACAGCGTTTAGCCCGTAGTTATTTGCGATTTTTAATACGTTTTCATCATCGACAGCGATTAAAACGCTATCGATTTTTTCTGCATTTTGGGCTGTTGCGATAAACATCGGAACTTCACCAATTTTTTGTAAAATTTTGTTTTTAAAACGCGTCGAGGCAAGTCTAGCTGGAATTACTATCATTTTGATATCCAATCTAAAATTTTAGCTTTTAATTCGTCTTTTTGGACAACGTCTTTATGAATTTGATTTGCATCAAAAAGCCTGGTTATATTTTGTGGAATTTTTTCATTAAACTCATCAGCCAAAGCGATCATCTGCTCTTTTTCATCATTTTGATTTTGTATATTAATTTGCAAGCCCTTAATTGAACCTATCATAGATGGCGTAAATTTGATCCAATGCGCCGTAGAAGCGATAACGCAAACGCGTTTTTTTGGTTGAAATTTCAAGCAAGTTGCCGTATGCGGATCAATTAATTTACCATTTTCAGCACTCTTTTTAATGAAATTCGCACACTCAAAATCGGTGCAAAATTCAGCCTCAAATTCATTAAATTTATCCAAATTTACGCTGTATTCGCGATGTTTTTTGAGATTATCCATCATTTTTTTACATTTTTTATCGCCAAATTTATCAAACAGCAATCGCTCAATATTCGACGAAATCAAAATATCCATTGCGGGGCTAATCGTCTTGATTAATTCACGCTCTTTTAGATTGTAGCGACCGCGGTTAAAAAACTCAGTTAGCACAGAATTTGCATTTGAGGCGATCTTGATTTTTTTGATTTTCACTCCCATTTTTTTAGCGTAATATGCGCCGAGCGCGTTGCCAAAATTTCCGCTTGGGATAATAACGTCAAATTTCTCGCTAAACTCAACCGCGCCAGTGCGCAAAAGATAGAGATATTCGTAGAAATAGTAGATTATCTGAAATAAAATTCGCCCGAAATTTACGCTGTTTGCTGCGCTTAAATTTAGTCCGTGCGCGTTTAAATTTGATCGAAAATCACTATCTGATAAGAGCGATTTTAATGCGTTTTGAGCATCGTCGAAGTTGCCATTTATACCGATTGTCTTTAAATTTGGCGCACTTACGCTTGTCATTTGTAGTTTTTGAAGCGCAGATGTGCCACTTGCTGGATAGATACAAACGACGCGCACATTTTTGGCATTTTCAAACGACTCCAATGTCGCAGGACCCGTATCACCGCTTGTAGCGCACATCACGAGATATTTTTCTCCTCTAGCACTTGCTAATGTATCTAAAATTTTGCCAAATGGCTGCAACGCCATGTCCTTAAATGCGCGAGTTGGCCCGTGATAGAGCTCATTTAAATAGAGTTTTTCGCCAATTTTAGAGATTTTTACAGGACAATGCGGATCGTCAAATTCATCATAACGATCTAGTGCGCTAGCAAAAATTTCGCGCGAAATATCAAATTTAAACGCATCTATAATCTCTAAAGCCAACTCTTTATAGCTCAAATTTAGACCATTTTTAAAGAAATTCTCATCAAATTTCGGGAATTTTACAGGCACAAAAAGCCCACCAAAATCCGCGCTTGGATTTAATAATGCTTCGCTTAATTCCACCTTTTGTTTTGCGTTTCTTGTTCCACAAAGTTTCATTTTATCTCCTTTAAATTTAGCTTTACCATGCTACCTATTCCGCCGTCTGTAAAAATCTCTAAAAGTAACGAGTGAAGTTCGCGTCCATCAATAATATGAGCGTCTTTTACCCCTGCGCGAACACACTCTAAACACGCGTCTGTTTTTGGAATCATGCCACCACTAATCGTGCCATTATCTTTTAAAGAATTTATCAAATTTTCATCTAATTTTGATAACAATTCGCCATTTTTATCTAAAATTCCACGCGTATCGGTAAGAAAAATAATCTTATCCGCTTTATAGGCTTTCGCCACGGCAGCTGCGCATAAATCGGCATTTATATTATAACTTTGCCCGTTTTCATCACTAGCCAAAGGAGCAATAACAGGCACGTAATTTTCGCGCAATAAATCATCTAAAATTTGTGTATTGACGCCACAAATTTTCCCCACAAAGCCATACTTTCCATCATCTAAAATTTGAGCTTTTAAAAACGCATTATCTTTGCCACTAATCCCGATGGATTTAACACCATTTTGCGTTAAAAGCGCGGTAATTTCTTTGTTTATCAACCCGCAAAGCACCATCTCAACAACATCAATCGCATCAGCATTACTCACGCGCAAACCATCGCGAAATTCACTTTTAATGCCGATTTTTTCTAGATATTCGCCGATTTTTTTCCCGCCACCATGAACGATAATCGTTTTGATACCGACCATATTTAAAAGCACGATATCGAGGGCAAAATTTGCTTTTAGATCATCATCAATTTGCGCTGCGCCACCATATTTTATAACGAAAACCTTATCGCGAAATTTGCGAATATACGGGAGAGCTGAGATGATAATTTGCGCTGTTTTTGAGTTAATTTGCATTTTTATCCTTTAAAATTTGAGATTAAATCGGCAAAAATCGCGCTTAATTTTAGCACTTCTTGCGGATCTACGCGCTCATCAACGGCGTGAATTCTATCATTTATCACGCCAAATTCCACGACTTTTACGCCAAAATTTGCAAAATGTCTAGCATCTGATGTGCCACCACCCGTTCCAAATTTAGGCAAAGAGCCTGTGATTTTTTCTATACTTTGCGCCAAATTTATCGCGATTGGCGAGTTCGCGCTAGTTAAAAACGGCTTTGAACTCTGCGTTAAATTTAGCTCATAATCAAATTTGCCAAACAATTTTTCGCAATAATCTTGCACATTTTGCAAAGTCGTGCTAGGCGAATTTCGCACATTAAACATTATTTTTATCTGCGCTGGCGTGACGTTACAAACCTCCATTCCACCGCGAATATCCGTGATTACTATCTTGCTTGGGGCGAAATTTGCGTCGCCTTTATCTAGATCATATCCGGCAAAATTTGCAAAAACTTGCGCTAAAAGGTGGGCTGGATTTATGCATTTTTGCGGATAGGCGGCGTGTCCTTGCGTACCATTTATCACCAAAGTGCCATTTATAGAGCCTCTGCGCCCGATTTTTAGCATATCGCCAAATTTCGTTTCGCTTGTAGGCTCAGCCACAACAGCATAATCAGGGAGCAAATTTAACTCACGCAATTTTTCTAGCGCAAATTTCGTCCCATCTAGCCCATCACCTTCTTCGTCGCTAGTTAGCAAAACGCTAAGAGTGCCCTTAAAATTTTGCGCTTTTTCATCGTTTAATGCGCCTAAAATCGCAGCTACGCCACCTTTCATATCCTGCGTTCCGCGTCCATAAAGAAAGCCATCTTTAATCACAGGCTCAAACGGATCGCTCTTCCAGTTTGCACCAGGCGGCACAACATCTACATGCCCTGCAAAACAAAGGTGCGCGCCATCTCCAAATTTGCGCGATAAAAATAGATTTTTCGTCTTGCCACGATTGAAAAACTGCACATTAAATTTAGGCACAAGCATCGCGATAAAATTTAACGCGCCATCGTCGCTTGGAGTGATACTTTTAAATTTGATTAGCTCTTTTAAAATTTCTATTGTCTGCATTTTTTAGCCTTTGAAAAATTGTTCGTAAATAATAAGTAGCGCAAAAACCGCCAAAAACATCGCCGAAACATAGGCAAAAACCGCCGCAACTTTTGGTGAGATTATTTTGCGAGATTTTGCCACGATAAGCGGGAGAAAAATAATCCATGTCGTAATAGAAAAAATAAGCCTAGCTAGGCTTAAAAACTGATTTTGCACCGAATTTGTAAAGGCTGATACACTAATCCAAAACGCGATAATAAAAGGATTTAGCGCATTTACCCAAACACCTTGCAAAAAACAACGCATCAGGCTTTGCTTGCTAGCTGCGTTAAATTCTAAAATTTTATTCGCACCACGCGCTGTAATAAATGCAATATAAAACAAAAAAGATGCGCCAAATATGGATAAAATTTCCATAAAAAGTGCATTTTGTTTTAAAAAAACGCTCACACCAAGATGTGAAAGCAAAAGATAAATCGCGTCAGTGAGCATAGCTCCCGCACCGATAGCAAAGCCTAATTTAGAGCTTCTCAGTGCATAAGCAACGATTAAAATATTGATAGGACCTATTGGAATACTAGCGCCATAGCCAAAAAGTGCGCCTTTTATAAATGACTCCATTTTGCTCCTTAATTCTCACCAAATTTAAACTCGCAATTTTACTTTTTAAAGCTGAATTTCTAACTAGTTTTATCAAATTTCATTATTAAATTTACAGCTTTATAACCTTGCTTCCATAGCCGCCTTGTTGCGGTGTCGCATCGCAAAAGCCCTTTACAAACGGGTGAGATTTTAAAAACTCGCGCACCGCGTAGGCTAATTTGCCCGTGCCGATGCCATGTTTTACGATCACTTCATCATATCCGACCACAAGAGAATCAGATATAAATTTGTCTAATTTTTCTATCGCCTCATCGCTTCTAAGCCCGTGCAAATCCAAAACAAGTGGCGTATTTTGCGGGCGAGATACTTTGATTTTCACAGATGATTTTTGATTAGAAATTCGGGCTAAATTTGCGCTATTTTTTGTGCCTTTGATTAAATTTTTGCTTGAATTTTTGCCGAAATTTGACGTATTATCTGTGCTGATGTTTTGTGGCTGATTTTGGCTATTTTCGCTTTGATTGCCACTACGTTTTAGCGCGCTAAGAGGCACTCTAAGCCTAACGCCATCATCGCTTAAAATCATCGCTTCATTTGATTTTAGCGATAAAATTTCGCCTTTGATTTTTTCATATTTTACGCGATCGCCTACTTTATAATTTGGAATTTGAGAATTTTGAGATGGCATTTTTATGCGTTTTTTCATCTCATTTGCGCTGTTTAATGCGCGCTGTTTTTCTTTAAAATCATCAAAAACGATCGCCTTTTTTGCCTCTTTGATCGCATCAAAATATTCGCGCTCAAGCCTTGAAATTTCGTTTTGAATTTTTAGGTCTAAACGCTCTTTTTCATCGACAAGACAGTCTATTAAATGCTGTAATTTTTGCTCTTTTTCTTGTGTTGATTTTAGCTTTTGGCGCAGCTCGCTCTCTAAATTTAGCGTTTTTGTCAATAAAATATTTAAATTTTCCTTGTTTTCTCCGTAGTTTTGCTTTGCCAAAGCGACCATATTTTGCGAAATTCCATATCGCAAAGCGGTTTCAAACGCGTAAGATTTGCCAACAACTCCGCTTAAAAACTCAAATTTCGGCTTAGAATTTACCTCATCATAAAGCGCGGCGATTAACTCTACATTTTCATCTTTTGCAAGCAACATCGCTAGGCGTTTATGGTGGGTTGTGATGATGATTTTCGCGTCGTTTTTCATCAAATTTGTTATTAAAACCTCATACAAATTTGCCGCCTCTTCAAAATCCGTGCCAAGCTCGATTTCATCGATACCGACGATTACTTTTTGCTTGTTAAAAAGGCGCGAAAATTTCACCATTCTCCCAGCAAAAGTCGATATATCATCGCGCACATTTTGCGGATCTTCAATAATGAGCTCAAACTCTTTAAAAGTCCCAATTTTTGCCGATTTTACAGAAAAGGGAAGCAGATATTTACTAAGCAAACAAGCACTTATCAAAGATTTTAAAAGCATCGACTTTCCGCCCGCATTTACACCCGTAATAAGCAAAACTTTTTTCGTAAAATCGATGCTTATTCGCTTTGGATTTTTAAGCGCAGGATGGGCAAATTCGCATAGTTTTATATCTTTGGAGCTATCGCTTAGCACGAAATTATAGTCGTTCGTTCGTGCAAAAATCGCCCTAGCCACAAGCGCGTCAATCAGGTCGAAATTTGTATTTATAAATTTCAAAAAGAGTAAATTTTTATTAAAAATAGAGCTTATTTTTTTGCAATATTCATAAATTAGTTCCTCTTTTTTATCTAAAATATCACTTTGTTCGCTCTTTAATTTTTCGGTAATACTAGGAATCACGTAGAAAAATCCACTGGCAGAACGCGCCGTAATTGAGCCTTTTAAGACGCGATTAAACCCTCCGCGCACAAGCAGAGTTTCGCTTTCGTTGATTAAATGGATTTGATTATCCACAAGATAGGGCGCAATAGCTTTTGTTGAGATAAGTTTGCGAAGTTCTGTGGCGATTTGCGCCTTTTTTAGCTCCAAATTTTGTCTAATTTGTACAAAACGTTCATCAATCTCATCGCGCAAACAGCCACTATCATCAAAATAGCAAACAATCTCATTTATCTCATCAGGAATTACGATTTTAGCGAGATATTCGCCCATTTTCTTTTCAAATTTTAGACGTTTTAAATACAAAAAATAGCGAATAATCTTAGCAAATTCCCAAATTTCACTAATATGCAAAACGCCTTGTTTTGAGATCTTTTGCAACGCATCGTCTAAATTTTCAACGTGAGCTGGTGGCGTAATATCAAACGCGCAAATTTCTAAAATTTTCTCATAATTTATACGACTATCGCCCGCGATAAAGAGCGGTTTTTCGCGCGCCAAAAGCGACTTAAACTGCGCTAAATATTCCGCTAAATCCAAGCTTTTAAACAATTCATCCATATTTTTCAAACCTTAAAATAAATCAATAGCGCAAATTTATCTAAAATTTAGATCTAAATTTTACGCTCAAACCAACCATATCTTTCGCCCCCATTTTCGCCCAAAAATAGCGGTTTTAATCTCAAATTTTTACTTAAATTATCGCCTAAATTTAGGCTGTTTTTATCATAAATATCGTCGCTAAAATATATCAAAAAATAGCGCACAAAATTTGGCAATGCGCTTAGCATATTCGCCCCACCCTCAATCATGCAAAGTTTTCTTGATAAAATTTGCTCGAAATTATCAGAAATTTCTACGCTTCTATTTGGCACATTATAAAGTGGCAAATCCGCGCTAAAATCGCGTCTGCTAGAGTATATAAAAAGATCTGGCGCATGATTTTTTGCAAATTTGACGCTGTTTTTTGGCTCATTTTTAGGCGAAATTTCTAAAATTTCAGGCGCAAATCTAGTATCTAAAATCGGCTTATCGCTTCGCACAGTATTTCCGCCAATAGCCAAAAGATCGATAATTGCGCGAATTTGATGCATATGAGATAGTGAATTTGGACCTGAGATTTTGCCTGAGATTTTGCCATTTAGCGTCATTGCGACCTTAAAAAAGCTAAAATTCGCGCTTTGCCACTGATAAAAAGGATACATAAGCGCGCTAATTTTATCCGCTAAAACGCCCATTTTTACAGCTATTTTGGCATCTTTTAAGATAGACGCGCCACCACTTGCGATTTTGTTTTCATCGTGCGCGCCTATACACACGCTAGCAAATCCAAGCTCAACAAAAAGCCTAGCGCAAGGCGGCGTTTTACCCTTATGAGCGCAAGGCTCAAGGCTAACGTAGGCTTTTGCGCCTTGCAAAGCGTTTTGATGGTGCAAAATAATAAAATTATAGGTGAAATTTGGGACCAAATTTGCACTTTCAAGCTCTGAAATTTCGCTAAATTTTACGCCAAATTCAAGTTCATATTCGCGCATAAAATCACTTGCAAAATTTGGCAAAATTTTACAAAGCGCAAAAAAAATGGCACGAGGCTCAGCGTGTAAAAAACCCGCTTTTTCATGAGCTTTTACGCTCAAAAGTGCGCCATTTTTATCCAAAATCGCGCATCCTACGGCTGGATTTGGATAGGTTAAAATTTGAAATTTCCACGCCTCTTTTAAGCACAAATCCATATAAAATTCATCGCTCATTTTGTAACCTAAAACAATTTTTCATCTTAAAATCTAAAATTAACGCAACAAATTTGGCGTTTTGGCTACCAAATTTAGATAAATTAAAAAAATTTATAAAAAAAGATATATTTAAAATTTGATTTATAAAGCGATTAAAATTCAAATAATTTGCACAAATTTTACCGCTACCACTCAACATAAGTTCGCGCTTTTTTAATACTTTCAAATGGAATTTTCTGGCAAGAATCCTCAACTTTTACGCAAATTTCACTCTCATTTGCGCTAAGTAATTCGCCATTAACTTGAGCTGTTTCGCCACTTTCGTCAATAAATTTTACCTCTAAAAGCTCACCGATGCTTAGCTCAAAATGGCGCAAATCACTAAGTATGCGCTCAAGACCAGGGCTAGAAACTTCAAGATAATATTTCCCGCTAACAGGCGGATTTACATCTAAAATCGGCGAAATTAGCTCACTAACTTTCGCGCAATCATCAAGCGTAACGCCACCATCTTTAGTGATAAAAACACGAAAAATCAGATTATCACCTGCTTTTTGTGTCTGCGTCCCATAAAATTTAGCACCACATTCACCAATCAATGCTTCAAAATCAATCATTTTTAGCTCCTTGTAACTCATCATCAATCTTTGCAAATAGCGCGTCCATTTTGTTTTGACGCTCCAATGTATCATCAAATTTAAAGTGCAAATTTGGCGCACGATACCAGCCTTGACTCTCCAAACAGTAATTTTGCAAGAAATTTCGCGCCTTTTTTAGCTTTTCAAGCACAACCTTTTGCTCATTTTCATCTAACGCCATTTTGTCTAAATAGACAAAAGCATCGTATCTACCGCGTTTACAATCTACATCATTGACACACAAACCGCACAACAATGGATCTGAAAGCGCACAAATCGCCTCTGAAAGTAGCTCTTTTAAAACACTTGCTGTTCGCAATCTTTTAAGCTCTTGTGAGTTCATTTTTTACCTTTTTTGAGTATTTTTGTAAAATTTGCGCATAAATTTGACGCTAAATTTAGTGATTATTTTTAACCCAGCGCGAAAATTAATTGCTAAATTTTTAAATCAAATTTGCGCTATAAAATTTGGCAAAATTTACTCACCAAATTTTAACAGATCAAATTTTTGCCAAATTTAGCCAGAAATTCAGTTCGCGCAAGCTGTTAAAAGCTTCCGCTAAATTTGAGCCAATTTTAAAGCACTGCAGCCTCTTCTTTTTCTTTATAGCTTTCGATGTAATCGCCTTCGCGCATATCATTGTAGCCCTCGATTCCTACACCACACTCGTAGCCTTTTTGCACCTCTTTTACATCATCTTTAAAGCGTTTTAGCGAGCTAATGTTTCCTTCAAAAACAACGACACCATCGCGAATTACGCGAATTTTTGCACCACGAGTGATTAGACCTTCGGTTACCATACAACCTGCGATTTGCCCGATTTTAGAGACGTTAATCACCTGACGAATTTGAGCTTGACCAAGCTGAATTTCGCTAATAATCGGACTCATCAAACCGCCAAGCACCGCTTTTACATCATCTAGCAAATTATAAATGACATTGTAAGTTTTAATCTCGACGCCGTTTTCTTTGGCTTTTTCTTTAATCTCACCTGTTGGACGGACGTTAAAACCTAAAATGATGCAGTTTTGACTAGCACTTGCCAAAGCGACATCATTTTGCGTGATACCACCGACACCAGAGTGGATAATATCTACGCGAATTTCGTCATTTCTAAGCTTTTCTAGGCTTGAAGTTATCGCTTCTAGGCTACCTTGAACGTCTGCTTTTATTATCACAGGTAGAGCTTTTAGCTCATTTTCGGCGATCTTTGCGCTTAGCTCATCAAGGGTGACCTTTGTAGATTTGCTTAACTCTTTTTGGCGGTTGTATTCATATTTTTTCTGTGCGTATTCGCGCGCCTCACGCTCATTTTTAACACAAATCACAGACTCGCCAGCATCAGGAACTTCGCTAAGTCCAATAATAACTCCGCACTCGCCAGGGCGAATTTCTTTTAAATTTCGTCCGCTATCGTCATTTATAACGCGCACTTTACCATAGGCTACGCCAGCTACGACTATATCGCCTATACGCAATGTGCCATTTTGCATAATCACGGTCGCAACCGGACCGCGTCCTTTTTGCAAAGAGCTTTCGATAATGGTCGCTTTGGCGGCGCATTTGTAGTTTGCTTTTAATTCAAGAAGATCGGCTTGCAAAAGCACAATCTCTAGCAAATTATCAATTCCAGCACCGGTTTTGGCTGAAATTTCGACAAATTCGTGGTTTCCGCCCCACTCTGTTGGCGTAATATCTAGCTCAGCAAGTCCCGCTTTTACAAAATCGGGATTTGCGCTTGGTTTGTCCATCTTATTTATCGCGATAATAATAGGAACATTTGCAGCGCGTGCGTGAGTTATAGCCTCTTTTGTTTGAGGTTTTACGCCATCATCAGCCGCAACAACTATAATAGCGATATCGGTTACCCCTGCCCCGCGCGCTCTCATTGAGGTAAATGCCTCGTGTCCTGGGGTGTCGATAAATGTGATTTTGCGCCCATTTTTTTCAACCATATATGCGCCTACGTGCTGAGTGATACCGCCTGCTTCGCCTGTTGCTACACGTGAACTTCTAATGTAATCTAAAAGGCTTGTTTTACCATGATCTACGTGCCCCATAATCGTAATAACAGGCGCACGAATGATTAAATCCTCGTCATTTTGGACGTTTTCATCATAGGCTTTTACATAATCAAACTCTTTAGCTTCATCAACAATATTAACCTCGATCTTAAACTCATCTGCCAAAATTTCTATGGCATCTTCATCTAAAAAGTCATTTTTGGTAGTCATCATCCCTAACATAAATAGCTTTGAAATAACTTCGCCTGGCTGTTTGCCGATTTTATCTGCAAATTCATAAAGTCGAATCTCTTTTGGAATGCTAACTTGCGTGATTTCGTCGCTATTTTGGGCTACGACACGTTTTTTATGTTTTTTACGTGCGCCACGAGCGATGCTTCCGCTTTCACCACCAAACATCTTATTTTGCGCGCCACGATAAATCGCTGGCTGATTACGCGAATTTGTGCGCTCTACTTCGATTTTTTTATCTGTAAAATCTGGCAAAACGAGCATATTTTCATCATCGTCAATGTTAATATCGCTCTCAAAATCTCCCATTATCTCAATTTTTGTGGCGTTCTCTTTTTTAGAAATTGCTGGTTTTGCTTTATCTTTTTTCTTTTTACGTAGAGTTGCCTCTGTATTTGAAAAAATCTCTTCAAGCCCGATATTTGCCTTTACGTGGCTTGGGCGATGTGCCTCATTTTCTTTAGCTTCTACATCGCGTTTTTTCTTTACAATCACAAGTCCACGGCGTTTTTGCAGGCTAATTGTCGCCAAAGATTCGTGCTTTTCTTGCTTTGGAGCTTCATTTTTAGGCGCAGTTTGCTCTAAATTTGGAGTTTGCGCCACTGGTTTTGACAAATTTATATCCAAATTTGATGATAAAGTTTGCTCTTTTATCACTTTTACCTCTTTGGTTTGCGTTTGATTTTGATCTAAATTTTTAGTTACATCTAAATTTGTATCTGCACTATTTGCAATTGTTTTGGTCTCTAATTTTTTACTATTTTGCTCATTTTGCTCGTCTAAATTTTTAGCGACTTTTGCTTTTTGGCTATCTAAATTTGCACTTAAATTTATCTCTTTATCTGCGTTGAAATTTGGTTTTTCATCTACTCTTTTTTCATTTATTGAATGAGTTTCGACACTTTTTGAGACCTTCTTTTCATCTTTTTTAGCTGTTGTTTTGGTGGCTGTTTTTTCTGTTTTTTTGCTGTTTTTTGTTTGGCTTTTGGTTTTTGGCTCACTTTTTTCATCTTTTTTAGCTGTTGTTTTTGTTTTTTTAGGAGCTGATTTTTCGCTATCTGCACTTTTTGTTTTTGGTTTTTCTACCTTTTTTAGAGTGTTTTCGCCTGTTTTTATATAGACGTAAATTGCGGCGGCCTCTTCGTCTGTTACGACATTTGAAGCTGTTTTAATCCTGGAAAGCCCCATTTCTTTGGCTTTTTCTATTACTTCTTTATTCTCGTAGCCAAGTTCTGTGGCTATATCACTGATTTTAACTTTGCCCATTTACAAATTTCTCCTTTAAAGTTTGTGTTTTTTTAATCAATCCTCG
>CAUUFG010000017.1:0-20496 GCA_963544335.1 uncultured Campylobacter sp. | reverse complement strand
TAGGAGAAATTAGATGAAAGAACAGCCTGAAAATACTGCGGTATGGGTCGATGAGAGTCGTTGCAAGGCGTGTAATGTCTGTGTTAGCGTATGCCCTAGCGGAACTATCGCGATGCGTTATGATCAAAATGCAATCCAAGGTATGATGATAGAAGTTATAAATCAAAGCACCTGTATAGGTTGCCGTCAATGTGAGCTTCACTGCCCTGATTTTGCGATTTATGTTGCTGAAAAAGGCTTTAAATTTGCCAAATTAACGCCCGAATCAAAAGAGCGCGCACAAGCGATCAAAGATAATAAATTTATGAAATTGTAAGGAAATTTGATGAGAGAGTTAATTACGACTGGGAATATGCTTGTAGCTCGTGGAGCGATTGATTGTGGCTGTAATTTTTTTGGCGGTTATCCTATAACTCCATCAAGCGAAGTAGCGCACGAGATGAGTAGAATGTTGCCACAAATTGGCGGTAAATTTATCCAAATGGAAGATGAAATTTCTGGAATTTCTGTTGCGCTTGGTGCATCTATGAGTGGCGCAAAGGCAATGACGGCTAGTTCTGGACCCGGAATTTCGCTAAAAGCGGAGCAAATCGGACTTGGTTTTATCGCTGAAATACCACTTGTTATTGTAAATGTAATGCGCGGTGGCCCTAGCACTGGTTTGCCAACACGCGTCGCGCAAGGCGATATTTTGCAAGCGAAAAATCCAACGCACGGTGATTATCAAAGCATAGCTGTTGCGCCTGGAACTTTGAGTGAAATTTATGATGAGACGATTCGCGCGTTTAATCTGGCTAATCGCTATAGCACGCCTGTATTTTTGCTACTTGATGAGACGATCGGGCATATGCAAGGCAAAGCCATGATCCCTGAAATTTCGGATATAAAAATCGAACCTAGACGCGAATTTAAGGGAGATCCAAAAGATTATAATCCTTATGAAGCAGCCCCTGATGAACCGGCTACTTTAAATCCATTTTTCAAAGGCTATCACTACCACATCACAGGTCTTCATCACGGACCAACAGGTTTCCCAACAGAAGATGGCAAGATTGTAGATTATGCGATAAAACGCCTATTTAATAAAGTTGATGCGCATAAAGATGACATTGTAAAGTATGAAGAGTATATGCTAGATGATGCTGAAATTTGCATAATTTGTTATGGGAGCGTAAATTTATCAGCCCACGCAGCGATCAATAAATTGCGCGAAGAGGGCGTTAAAGTAGGGCTTTTCCGTCCGATTACGATCTGGCCTAGTCCTGATGAGAAGTTGCGCGAGATAGCTAAGAAATTTGAGAAAATTCTTGTTGTGGAGCTAAATTTGGGTCAATATTTAGGTGAAATTCAAAGAATTACATTGCGCGACGATTTTAAAACGCTATTAAAAGCAAATGGTCGTCCAATTAGTCCATCTGAAATAATCGCGAAAGTTAAGGAGTTTTAATTATGGCTTTTAATTATGATAAATATCTAAGAACAAACAAAATGCCGACCCTTTGGTGCTGGGGCTGTGGCGATGGTGTGATTTTGAAAACAGTTATCCGCGCGATTGATAAAATGGGCTGGAATATGGACGATGTTTGCGTTGTAAGCGGTATTGGTTGTAGCGGGCGATTTAGCTCTTATGTAGATTGCAATACCGTGCATACAACTCATGGACGTGCGATCGCTTATGCAACTGGTATAAAATTGGCAAATCCAGATAAACATGTAATCGTTGTTACGGGCGATGGTGATGGTTTGGCGATTGGCGGAAATCACACGATTCATGGCTGTCGTAGAAATATCGATTTAAATCATATTTTGATAAACAACTTTATCTATGGACTTACAAATTCACAAACAAGCCCGACAACACCGCAGGGATTTTGGACGGTTACTGCGCAATATGGCAACGTAGATCCAAATTTTAACGCGACAAATTTGGCTATCGCAGCTGGTGCGACTTTTGTTGCGCGCGGAAGTGTTTTGTATCCAGAAGCTTTGGAAAAATTGTTCGTTCAAGCGTTTAGCCATGATGGGTATAGCTTTATCGATACGTTTTCAAACTGCCATATAAATTTGGGTCGCAAAAACAAAATGGGTGATGCTACGACGATGCTAAATTGGATTGAAAGTCGTGTTACGCCAAAGATTAAATTTGAAAAAATGAGCGAAGAAGAGCGCAAGGGGCTATTCCCGCTTGGCGTTTTGCATGAGGATAATTCGCACACAGAATATACAAAAGCTTACGATGAGGTCATCAAGGCAGCGCAAGGCAAGACAAAGGTCAATATGGAGGCGATAAAATGAGTTATCAATTACGATTTGTAGGTGTTGGCGGTCAGGGTGTTATTTTGGCTGGCGAAATTTTGGCTGCTGCGAAAATCAAAGCCGGCGGATATGGCATCAAAGCTTCAACTTATACTTCGCAAGTACGCGGCGGTCCAACAAAGGTTGATATTATTTTAAGCGATGATGAAATTTTATATCCTTATGCAAATGAGGGTGAGATTGAATTTATGCTTGCAACGGCGCAAAAGAGCTATGATGCGTTTAAAGATGGCGTAAAAGATGGCGGGATTATAGTTATCGAGCCAAATTTGGTAAAACCTAGCGAAGAGGATAAAAAACGCTGGAAAATTTATGAAATTCCGATTATTTCGATCGCAAAAGATGAAGTCGGCAATGTTATCACGCAAAGCGTGGTCGCGCTTGGTGTTGCGGTGGCTTTTTCTGGTGTTATGGATCGCGAAGTCGTGCGCGAAGAGATGCTCTCATCTGTGCCTGAAAAGGTCAAACCAGCAAACAATAAAGCCTATGATTTAGGGCTAAAATACGCTGGTGAATTGATATAAATTTGTAAGATACGAATGGCGTGAATTTGGTGAAATTTATATTTGTTGATTTTGCTAAATTTGTGCCAATTTTAAGGAAAATTTATAGTAAATTTCGACATTTTTACGAAAAATTTTATATTCAATTGAAAAATAAAAGAATGAATTCGGTTCTTTATATGTGTGGATTTTCAAAAGTTGCTTTAAATTTGCGTGCTTTAAAACTAATCAAAAAATGCAAAACTTAAATTATCTCAACAATATAAAATCAAATTTTAGCATTAAATGAGCTTGGGTAAAAACTTCAAAACGCCTTTAGATTGCGTATATTTTGAAAGAAATATTTAAAAATCAAAGAAAAATCGAATTAAATTTGTTTTGCATAAACGTTTGCTAGAGGAGTGAATTTGGATTAGCAATAGTAGGTGCCTATAATGTCTACTTGAGATCGATAATTCACAAACGTTCAACTCCGAATTATAAATCATTGTTAAAATTTGCCAATATTTCAGACAATTTTCAAAAATAATAATTAAAAACAGACTAAAATTTTCGCTAGGTTTTATCTTGAAAATTTTCCTGTGTGCTATTAAATCTAAATTTGCATTGCGTAACAAAAATTATATTTTCCATATCAATCCAATTAACACGTGTTTTGGTAAAATTTAGTTATGTCAAATAAAACTTATTTGAGTTGCTTTTATTATTTTTTAGAGTTGTGCTATATGATGGTTTTTTGGATTAAAGGCGACTTTCGTATGTCTTGATTTTTATATTTTTGCAATTATTTTGGTAAAAATAGTTTAAAATTTCATGAAATTTTTTCATAAATTTTGGAAACAGGCTATGTTTTCTTTTATTATTAAAATCACTTTAAAGCTCATATGCTTAAGTTTAACTTTAATCTAAACAAATTTTATATTCATAACATAGAAATTTTAAATAAATCTAAATTAAATTTTATTTTTTTAATAAAATTACTCCACGACTGCACGAAATTTCGCCATTTTTCTCCATATCTTTTAGCACTCTAGATACCGCTTCTCTTGCGCTTCCAATATGATTTGCAATCTCTTCGTGGGTAAATTTGACGCTTCCGGTCATATTCATATCTAGCAAAAATCGCCTAACGCGTTCGGTTAAAGGTAGAAATGTTGTTTGTTCTAGCACATTTATGACTTGTGAAAATCTGTGAGAGATTAAATTTATCGTGTGAGAGGCTAATTTTGGGTATTTATTTTTAAAATTTGAGTAAATTTGGGCTGGAATTACCAAAATTTCCGAGCCTTTTTGAAGTTTTAGTATCACTTCAAGCGTAAGATTATACATCGCACAATTTGCACACATTATGCACTCATCACCACTTTTAAGCGTAAAAATTGTAATCTCTTTTCCGTTTTCTGACATTATATAAGCGCGTAAAATTCCACTTTTTATCATCACATAACCAAAGCAATTATCGCTGTTTTGATATATTATCTCATCTTTGTTTGTGATTTTTGCGAAAACATTTTTTTCTACGCTTTGTGCATCATCTCTATTTAGCTCAAATTTCTTTATAAAATTTGTGCAAAATTGTGCTAAATCGTCGTTTTTCAATTTTCCTCCATTTGTGACTTAGTCACTGAAAAAGAGCGTTATTATAGATAAACTCACTTGAAATTTAGTATAAGGAGCAATTTTATGAATAGAAGAAATTTCTTAAAAGGTGCGGTAATTAGTGCTGTTGCGACGACAACTAGTACATCTTGTGCCGATTTTTCAAAACGCATGGCAAGTTTAATTGACCTTAGCATTTGCGATGGCTGTGCGGGTGAGAAAATTCCATTTTGTGTGGCGGCTTGCAGAGAGAAAAATGAGCCAAATTTCCCTGTGCCACAAAAGCCTATTATGGATTATTGGCCACAAACCAAACACGAAGATTACTCGGATAAAAAGCATGTAATTAATCGCTTAACGCCATATAATTGGACTTATATTGAGAGTGTTGAAGTCGGCGGTGAGCGTATTTTTATCCCGCGTCGTTGTATGCACTGTGATAATCCGCCCTGTCAAAAGATCTGTCCGTTTGGCATCATTGTAAAAAGTGACGAAGGGGCGGTTAGTATAGATGAAAAATTTTGTTTTGGCGGAGCAAAATGCCGAAGCGTATGTCCGTGGCATATCCCACAACGTCAAGGTGGAGTAGGGCTTTATCTAAAAGTAGCGCCAAAATTAGCGGGTGGTGGCGTAATGTATAAATGCGATATGTGCGCTGATCTTTTAGCTAAAGGGCAAAAACCAGCCTGTGAGAGCAAATGCCCAAAAGGAGCTATTAAATTTGGCAAAAAAGATGAAATTATAGCAACCGCAAAGGCTAGGGCGAGTGAGATTGGCGGATATTTATATGGGCTTGATGAAAATGGCGGAACAGCTACGATTTATATTAGCAAAGCTCCATTTGAAAAGATAAATGAAGCAATCGTTAAAAAACATGGTTTGGATAAAAATCCAGAAAAAAAAGGTACTCCTCATATGGAAGTAGGCATTCAAAACCCTATGCAAAAAAGCGAAAATTTAGCCGCAGCTGCTCTAATAGCGCCAGTAGCCGGAGTAATAGGTGGAGCAATAGCAGCATATAAGGTGGTAAAAAATGCAAATAAATAGACAGAGTTTGAAAAATAGAATTACACACTGGGGTATAGCACTAAGTATTTTCGGGCTGATAATTACCGGGATTTTTGAGATGCCGATAGCTAAACGTTACAATATAACGAAATTAATTGATTGGAGTGGGGATTATTTTTTTAATTTGTCTTTGCACTACATATTTGGTTTTGCGCTTATATTTTTTGCATTTTTCCACGTTGTTTCACACTTTTTCGCAGGTGAATTTGATGTGTTTCCAAAACGTGGCGATGTTAAAAATAGCTATTTGCTGATAAAAGCAATGATTTTAGGTAAAAAAGAGCCACCGAGTGAAAAATACTTGCCAGAGCAACGCCTAGCATATCTTGCAATCGCTTTTGTAATAGCAGTTTTGATTGTGAGTGGGCTTATAAAAACTTATAAAAATTTGATTGGTTTTGATATTTCAAATTCGCTCTATTACTGGGCGGCAACGCTTCATAATGTCGGTATGGTCGCTATTATTTTGCTTATTATTGCGCATTTATTGGCATTTATCCCAAAAGAAAATCGCAATTTGCTTTCTGCAATGTTTAGTGGCAAGGTTGATGCAAAATACACTTTACATAGGCATAGTTTATGGAAAAAAGGTTGTGATGAGGCGAGAGAAATTTTAAGTAAAGAGAAATCGGATGGGGATTTAGATATGCGAGAAGATAAGAATTGAGGCTCAAGATGAGTTAAAATTTTTTATTGAGTTTAATGCTGAATAATGTGCTAAGGCGATATAAGTTTGGTGTTTGGTATGTGAAAATTGTAGTAAAAAATTATGCTTAAATGCTCAAAATTATTCGTATTTGATAGCTTTGTGGTAAAGCATTTTAAATTTTTGCCAATAAACAATATCATTGAGAATTTATTGAGATTTGCTAAGCATAATTTTTTGGATTTAATAAACTTTTTGTTGTCATTGTGTTGAAAATTATAATGAAATAAAAGCACAATATAAGTTTAAAAACCTCTAAGAGAGCTTTAGCTATGATTTTGACGAGGCAAAAACATAGCTATCTTTTCTGAATTTCAAATTTTAATGGTTGATGAGTGCGAAAAAATAAGCAAATTTGCAAATTTGGTGGCGAGATAGAGATTAATGAGATTTGTTTTTGGCTCCAAAAGAGAAAGAGGGTTTTAGAATAAAACGCCTGTGTTTTGTATGCTAAAACTCTATGGCAAAGTTTATACTCAAGTAGTTAAAGCAATTATTGAATTAATCACAATAACATTTTTGATTGTTTGAAAGTCTATTGATTGCACAGCTTAATACAAAACATTCAAAGAATAAATTCACTAATAATAATATCAATAGTATTGAGACTTTTAATGTTATGTCAAATAGACTATAAATTTAAATTCATAAAAAGAGATTTTCTCGCTTTATCTAAATCAACGCAAATTTAGATAAAGCATTAAAATATACAAAAAATTTATAACAGAAACTACCAAAATCGATAATAGAAAATCCAATTTAATTTATCTTGATTTGAATTTTTAATGATAAATCGGTATTTTTTGACACAAAATTTTATGATCAAATTTAGAGCGATTTTGAAATCTAAATTTTGATGATAAACTATCATCAAAATTAGTTTTTATCCGGCCAAATTGTAGCTAATAGGCACAGAAATTTGATAGTCTTTATCTAGGTCTTTTGGAAACTCTTTTGATGCTTTTCGCACCGTTTCTAGCGCACTCTCATCTAAAATTTCATGTCCTGAACTACTGACTAATTTTAAATTAGAAATTACGCCATTTTTATGCAATAAAAAAGCTATTAAACACTTTCCTTGTTTTCGCATACGTTGGGCTGATTGTGGATATTTTTTGTGTTTGCCAATCAAAGACCAAATTTTGCCAAAAATTGGGTTCCCTCTACTAGTTTCATAATTTAGATTACCTATTGTCGGCGCAGCTGGCGCAGCACTTGCTTGGGATTGCGAATTTGCTGAAGTTTGCGCTATGTTTTCGTTTTTTGTTTTGCTAGTTTGAGCCAGATTGTTTACAGGTTTAGGTGGTTGTTTTTTGTGTTCAACCTTCTTTTTTTCGACCGGTTTTGGCTTTTCTACAGGTTTTTCAACTACCTTTTCAACGATCTCGGGCTCTGTTTTTACCTCTTCAATCTCTTCTTGTTGCTCTTCTACAACCTGTTCTTGTTCTACTTGATTTACATTTTGCGAACTCGCCTCGCTACTTTCTATTACCTCTTCGGCAAAATTTGGCGCGGCAACCGGTTCAAAAACATTTAAATTTATCTTTAGCTCCATCTCGTCGTTGCCGATTGGATCTTTGTGTAAATCTATCAAAAACCACGTTATAATCGCGACATGCAGTAAAAAAGATGAGAAAAATCCTATCCTACTTTGATAATGTTCTAATTGCAAAATTTTCATGCCCTTTTTCCTTTAAAATATCGACAATCTTAACAAAACTATCAAATTTAGCCTCTTTGTCGCTTTTAAGTTCAATTAAGGTTTTATTTTCGATTGTTTTTAGTTTTGTGCTTAATTCATCAATATTTGTCTCGTTATCATCAATAAAAATACGATTGTCTTTATCAACTATGACAACAACACTTTTTTCATCGTTTTTTTTCTGTGAATGTGATGCTTGCGGGAGATCTACTTTGATTTTACCCTGCGCGATGAATGTAGAAATACTAAGCACAATCGCCAAAAGCACCAGCATAATGTCAATAAATGGGACTATATTTAGTCCATCTTTTTTATTTAATCGCATTTAAAACCTTGAATTTAGTAACCAAAATATCAACTTTGCGGTTAAATCCGTTATAAATCATCAATGTTGGGATTGCCACCAATAATCCAAGCCCGGTAGCTTTTAACGCAAGAGATAGACCAATCATAATCGATTTTGTATCAATTCCACCACTCATACCCATATCATAAAACGTGATCATAATTCCGCTAACAGTCCCTAAAAGTCCAACATAAGGTGCATTTGAATATATAATGTAAAGTGATGTGAGATTTTTCGTAAGTGCTATTTCATAATCGTCTAAATTTGAGTAATTTTTTGGATTGACTTTTGAAAAAAACAGCGCACGTTCAATGCTATACCAGACAACAAAAAAGCTCATAAGTCCCAAAACACCGATAATAATATAATCGATATTTTCTTTAATAAATTCCATTAAAACTCCTTCATAATAAAAAATCGGGCGGATTGTAGCAAAAATAAGGATATATGTCAATTATTATTATCAAATATTTGTATCAAAATTTTATATTAAGCTTAAACAATATTAAAAGAAACTTATGCTAATATCGGCGACTAAAATTTTCGTTAAGGAAAAATATGGAAGAGAATATTTTAGAAGATATAAAAATTGTCGATGTAGAAGAGTCAATTAAAACTAGTTATCTTGATTACTCTATGAGTGTTATCATCGGACGTGCGCTTCCTGATGCGCGCGATGGTTTAAAGCCGGTACATAGGCGAATTTTATACGCGATGAATGATCTAGGCGTTAGTTCTCGTCAGCCATATAAAAAATCTGCTCGTATTGTAGGCGATGTTATCGGTAAATATCACCCGCACGGCGATACAGCTGTTTATGATGCGCTTGTGCGTATGGCGCAAAATTTCTCTATGAGAATTCCTGTGGTTGATGGACAGGGAAACTTTGGTTCAATTGATGGCGATGGCGCAGCTGCGATGCGTTATACTGAAGCTAGAATGACACCGCTTGCAGAAGAACTTCTAAAAGATTTAGACAAAGAGACGGTTGATTTTATCCCAAATTATGATGAGAGTTTAAATGAGCCAGATGTACTTCCAGCGCGTGTGCCAAATTTATTATTAAATGGAAGTAGTGGTATCGCTGTTGGTATGGCGACAAATATTCCGCCACACAGCCTAAATGAGCTTGTTGATGGAATTTTGATTTTACTAGAGAATAAAGAGGCAAATTTAGAGCAGATTATGAGTGCCATTAAAGGGCCTGATTTTCCGACTGGCGGGATAATTTTTGGCAAAAAAGGGATCATTGAAGCATACAAAACAGGGCGTGGACGCATTAAAATTCGCGCTAAAACTCACATAGAAAAAAAGCCAAACAAAGATATTATTATAATAGATGAACTTCCATATCAAACAAACAAAGCACGCCTAATTGAGCAGATCGCAGATCTTGTAAAAGATAAGCAAATCGAAGGAATTTCTGAGGTGCGCGACGAGAGCGATCGCGATGGAATTCGCGTGGTGATTGAGCTTAAACGCGATGCGATGAGCGATATTGTGCTTAATAATTTATTTAAGCAAACCACCATGGAAGCGACATTTGGTGTGATAATGTTGGCTATTGAAAACAAAGAGCCGCGCGTATTTTCGCTGATTGAGCTTTTGCAGCTTTTCTTAAAACATCGCAAAACCATAATCATTCGCCGAACTATTTTTGAACTTCAAAAAGCACGTGCTAGAGCGCATATTTTAGAAGGGCTCAAAATAGCTTTAGACAATATTGATGAGATTATAAATTTGATTAAAAATTCAGCCGATACAAACACCGCGCGAGCAGAATTGATGGCTAAATTTGGTCTAAGCGAAATTCAATCAAACGCCATTTTGGATATGCGTTTAAGCAAACTCACAGGGCTTGAGAGAGAAAAAATAGAGTCTGAATTAAAAGAAATTTTAATGGAAATCGAACGACTTGACGCAATCTTAAAAAGCGAAGAGAAGATTGAAAACATAATAAAAGATGAGTTAATCGAGATAAAAGAGAAATTTAAATGTCCGCGCATCACCGAAATCGTAGATGATTATGATGATATCGATATTGAAGATTTGATCCCAAATGAAAATATGGTCGTCACAATCACTCATCGCGGATATATTAAACGCGTGCCTAGTAAGACTTACGAAAAGCAAAAACGAGGTGGCAAAGGGCGCATTGCCGTGACTACATATGATGATGATTTTATTGAGAATTTCTTTACATCAAATACGCATGATACGCTGATGTTTGTCACTGATCGCGGACAATTATACTGGCTAAAAGTCTATAAAATCCCTGAAGGAAGTCGCACAGCAAAAGGAAAAGCGGTTGTAAATTTAATAAATTTACAAGAAGATGAAAAGATTATGGCGATCATTCCGACGACCGATTTTCATAAGAGTAAATCGCTTGTATTTTTCACGAAAAATGGCGTCGTAAAGCGAACAAATTTAAGCGAGTTTAAAAATATCCGCTCAGCTGGTGTTCGCGCAATAGGATTAGATGAAGATGACACCATCGTAACTGCACTAATAGCCCAAAATAGCGCAGATGAAGCGGTGGAAATTTGCGATGAAAATCCTAATGAAAACAGCGAAAACGAAGAGATAAATAGACCAAATTTAGAGAGTGAAAATTTAGAAATTTTAGATGAAAATGATTTGGAAAATAGCGAAATTTTAGAAGATGAAGATGGTGAATCGATGATTTTCATCGCAACTAAAAAAGGTATGTGTATCAAATTTAAACTAAATAAAATTCGCCAAATGGGTCGCTCTGCTCGTGGTGTAAGAGGCATTAAATTTAAAGAAAACGCCGATGAAGTCGTGGGTGCGGCGATTATCGAAAACTCAACGCAAGAGATATTGAGCGTCTCATCAAAAGGTATCGGCAAACGTACATTAGAGGGCGAATATCGCTTGACAAATCGTGGGGGCAAAGGCGTGATTTGCATGAAACTTACAACCAAAACTGGCGATTTAATAGGTGTTGTAATGGTTGACGATGATATGGATTTAATGGCGCTAACCTCTAGCGGCAATATGATCCGTGTTGATATGCAAAGCATTCGCAAAGCAGGGCGCAATACAAGCGGTGTAATCGTCGTAAAAGTCAGTGGTGATGAGGTTGTCTCTATCGCAACATGCCCAAAAGCGGAAGATGAAAACGATGAAAACGCTGATGATAACAGCAGTGAGAACGGACTTTTTGATAACAATATGCAAAGTTCATCAGAGCAAAAAGATGAGAATTTAAAAGACGGAGACGAAAATGAATAGTTATAATATCGCAATTGTCGGCGCGACAGGTGCTGTTGGTGAGGAAATTTTAAAAGTTTTAGAGGAGATGAAATTTCCTGTAAATGCGATTTTACCGCTTGCGAGCGCGAAAAGTGCTGGTGGACGCGTGGAGTTTTGCGGGGAAGAATATGTTGTAAAAGAGCTTACGGAGACAACATTTGATGAAAATGAGATTGACATTGCGTTTTTTAGTGCGGGCGGATCTGTTTCTGCGCATTTTGCGCCACTTGCAGCGGCATCTGGAGCTGTTGTTATTGATAATACAAGTCACTTTAGAATGCAAGAAAACGTCCCGCTAGTTGTCCCTGAATGCAATCCGCAAGATATCGAAAAATGGCGCGAAACAGGCATTATCGCCAATCCAAACTGCTCAACAATCCAAATGGTGCAAATTTTAAAGCCACTTGATGATGTATTTGATATTGAGCGTGTTGATGTTAGCACATATCAAGCGACTTCTGGTGCCGGGAAAAAGGGCATGGAAGAACTTGTTATGCAACTTCAGTCGTTTTTCGCATTTAAGCTAGACGAGTGCGAACCGCACGTTTTTCAGCATAGAATCGCGATGAATGTTATCCCGCATATTGATGTTTTTAAA
Source organism: uncultured Campylobacter sp. (assembly GCA_963544335.1). GTDB lineage: Bacteria > Campylobacterota > Campylobacteria > Campylobacterales > Campylobacteraceae > Campylobacter_B. Next base: position 8,379 of record CAUUFG010000017.1, on the reverse strand, counting down.
GATAATGGTTATACAAAAGAAGAGATGAAAATGGTAAATGAGACGCAAAAAATCTTGCATAAAAATTTCCCAGTTTCTGCTACTTGCGTGCGTGTGCCTGTTTTGCGTTCGCACTCTGAGTCGATCACTATTAAATTTAAAAAAGATTTTGATTTAGGGCGTGTTCGTGAGATTTTACATTCTGCTCCTAGCGTCGTCGTTGTTGATAACCCAGCACAAAATGAGTATCCAATGCCTTTAAATTCAAGTGATACAAATGAGACTTATGTTGGCAGAATTAGACGTGATAATTTCGATGAGAAAATTTTACATCTTTGGTGTTGTGCTGATCAAATTCGCGTCGGTGCCGCGACAAATGCTGTGCGTATCGCGATGAAATGGATAGAAAATAATTAGTTTTTTATAAATTTAACATGAAATTTGATTGAGAATTTCTTTTAAAATTTGATGTAAATTTTTGTCGTTTGATCTAAATTCGCATTAAATTTATTTTGTTTTTAGTGTTTATAAATTTCAAATTTTTAAAGGAGAGTGAAAATGAAAAAAATTTCATTGATGGCGTTATCGCTTAGTTTGTGCGCTTGTGTCGCTTGCGCGAGAGATTTTATTAGCATCGGCACAGGCTCGATGACGGGGACATATTATCCAGTTGGTGGCGCGATTTGCAAGATTGTAAATATGGATAAAAGCATGAGTTGTTCGGTGCAATCAACCGGCGGTTCTGTTTATAATGTAAATAATGTGCTTGACAAAGAGTTGAATTTTGGTTTCGTTCAAAGCGACGTTACATATGATAAATACAACGGTAAGGGTAAATTTGATGGGCAAGGCGATCAAAATTTGCGCTCTGTAATTGCGATTTACCCTGAGCTTTTGGCATTTGTTGTTTCAAAACAAAGCGGGATAAAAACATACACCTATGTTGCAGGTAAATCCATAAATATCGGCAATCCAGGTAGTGGAAACGAAGTTACTTCGACGATTATTTTTAAAAAATATGGCGTTGATTTAAAAGAACTTGGATATCAGGGCGTTTTAACCGCGCAAGAGTGTCCAACCGCGCTAAAAGATAAAAAAATCGATGGCTATTTTTACATGGTAGGTCACCCAACAGCAAATATCACAGACGTGTCAAATTCAATCGATATTGATTTAATTGGTATTGATGATGCAAAGATCGATGAAATTTTAAAAGAATATCCATATTTTGCAAAAGGTGTGATCAAAAAAGATCTATATAAAGGTGTAGATCACGATACGCAAACAATCGGCGTAAAGGCGGTTTTAGTTACTACAAAGGATCAAAGTGACGCTAGTGTAAAGGCTGTGGTGAAGGGAATTTTAGATAATTTTGATGAGTATAAAAAGCTCCACCCAGCTCTAAATTCTGTAACAAAAGAATCACTAATCAAAGGTCTTGGCGCGCCACTTCACCCAGCTGCTGAGGCTGCATTTAAAGAGGCTGAAATTTTAAAAGATTAATATTAAGAGGCAAAAATGGAAGATAAAAACGCAAAAGAAAACGAAGTTATAGAGGTAAAAAGTAGGGAATTTAATAGCAAATTTCTCTTTTGGGCAGTTACATTAGTCTGTTGTGCGTGGTCTATCTTTCAGCTATTTTACGCATTTCATCCGCTAAATACGACACAGGCTAGGTCTATTCACCTAGCTTTTGCCGTTGGGATTGCATTTTTGCTATTTCCTGCAAGTTCAAGCAAAAAATCGCACACTAGAAATCCTTTTTATGATTGGATTTTGCTTATTTTTGCGATTGGGGTTATACTTTATCCGTGCATTGAATTTTACTCTCTTGCTGAGCGTCCTGGTGCTTATACGAAAATTGACATCAGCGTGGCGGTTATTGCGCTTGTAATTTTGTTTGAAGCTGGGCGCAGAACGATTGGTTTAGCACTTAGCATTATTGCGTTTATATTTTTGCTCTATTGTTATTTTGGGCAGTATATGCCAGATATTATCGCGCATCAAGGTGCTAGTATAAATCGTCTTGCAGGGCATATGTTTTTAACAACTGAGGGAATTTTTGGCGTTCCGCTTGGCGTTAGCACAAATTTCATCTATCTTTTTGTGCTTTTTGGTGCTTTGCTTGATCGTGCAGGTGCTGGGCAATACTTTATCAACGTTGCGTTTGCATTTTTGGGGCGATTTCGTGGTGGTCCTGCAAAGGCTAGTGTTATTGCTAGCGGGCTTAGCGGTATGGTAAGTGGTAGTTCTACTGCAAACGTAGTAACAGTGGGAACATTTACGATTCCGTTAATGAAAAAAGCTGGACTCACTAGCGTAAAGGCAGGTGCGATAGAGGTTGCAGCGGGTGTAAATGGACAGCTTATGCCTCCTATTATGGGCGCGGCCGCGTTTATTATCGCTGAATTTTTAGGAATGAAATATGCAAACGTTATGTTAGCGGCTGTTATTCCTGCGTTTGTTTGCTATGCATCGCTATTTTTTATCGTGCATTTAGAGAGTTGTAAGCTTGGTTTAGAGGGGATTAAGAGCGAAAATAGTTTTGAAAAATATAGAATTTTAATTGTAGGAATTCATTATCTAATCCCTATCATCGTCTTGCTTTGGACGCTTTTAATCGCAAAAGAGTCCGCAATTTCAGCTGCGCTAAATTCGATTATTTCACTCTTTGTGATCATAATTTTACAGCCAATTATTAGAAAGAAAATTTATGGGTATGAGCTTGAAAAAGCTGATTTTTTGCAGGGATTTACTGATATTTTTTGGGCCATGGTAGCAGCTGCGAAAAATATGGTAACAGTTGCTGTTGCTACTGGTTTAGCTGGGCTTATTGTGGGATCTATTTCGCTTTCTGGTATTGGTGCTAAGTTGTCTGATGTGGTCGAATTTGTAGCTGGAAATAATATCATTTTGATCTTGCTTTTAACTGCTGTGATGAGCCTCATTTTGGGTATGGGACTACCGACTACGGCGAATTATATTGTTGTTAGTTCGCTTTTAGCGGGTGTTATTATGTCGCTTACTTTGAAAAACGACTTCGTAATTCCATTTATCGCAGTGCATCTTTTTGTCTTTTATTTTGGAATTTTAGCCGATGATACGCCGCCTGTGGGGATCGCAGCATACGCAGCAGCTGGAATAGCAAAGGCAAATCCTGTCACGGTCGGACTTCAAGGTTTTATTTATGATTTGCGAACAGCGTTGCTTCCGTTTGCATTTTTCTTTAATAATAAACTATTGCTAATCGATGGCGTTAGCGATCCCTATAATGCACAAACTATCACATGGATTAGTAATCCGATCGAAATTTTAGTTATTTTTGGGACTGCGCTTGTTGGAATGTTCGCCTTTTCATCGGCTATGCAAGGGTGGTTTGTGACTAAATGTAGCGCGATAGAGCGCATTTTACTTTTGGTGCTTGTGCCGTTTGCACTTGTGCCAAATTTGTGCGCGAAATTTTTAAGTTTTATTCCAGATGAGGGCACATCTCAGCTTTTTGCAATCGCGATTTATGCGCTTATTTTTATGAAACAATGGATCATAAGTAGCAAAAATCCATCTCTTCGCTCAGGTAAAAAAGCAGTCGCACAATGATGGAAAATTTAATCTATTATGATGAGATTATTCGCGCCGAGTTTGAGCCTAGCGAGATTCCTTGGGTGAAAATTTTCGCTCAAGGCGAGTTTTGCGAACTTAGTGATATGAGTAAAAATTCGCGCGAATATTTCTTTTTGTGTGCGATGATTACAGAAGAGGCTATGAGAGAATTTTACGTTCCAAAAAAGATAAATCACGCTAGTTTTGCAAACTATGTTCCACGTGTACATCTACATATTCAGGCGCGTTTTAGCGATGATAGCTTTTTTCCTGAGAGTATGTGGGGAAAAATTCAGCGAAAAGGCGCAGTGCGTGAGCTAAATTTGGCAAAATTTAAAGAGATTTTGCGCGAGAAATTCAGTAAATTTCACGATGAATTTTGGCTAAATTAAAAGTAAATTTTTAGCTAAATTATTCGCGTTGTGTCAAAAGTATTTTTATCAAATGTATTTTACCCAGCGCGAATTTTTAAATACCAAATTTCCATTAAATTTAAAAAAAGAGAAAAATATGCAACTTTCACAGACAAAATCGCTTCTTGATGAGCAACTTTTACAAAAAAATACGCTTGAAAATTTATATGATTATCCAGATCCACTCCAAATCGCGCGCCAACATAAAGATCCAGTAATTGCGCTAATTTGCGCGCTGTTTGCATATGGAAATGCTAAATGTATTGTTAAATTTCTAGCGTCGCTTGATTTTTCTTTGCTTGATATGAGTGATGAAAAAATTATGCGCGAAATTATATCGGCGAATAAAATTTACCGCTTTGAAAACGCGCAAGATGTCGCAAATATTTTTATAACAGCAAAGAGATTGCGCGATATTGATTTGCAAGAGATGATAATTTGCGGGGCAAATTTTAGTGCAAATTTATCGCAACAAAATTTAAATTCAGATCAAAAATCGAGCGAAAAATTATCAAATTTAAATACAATTCCAAACTCAAATTTAATGCCAAATTTCGACATTATCCATGGTGTAAATACTCTCATGCGCCAGATTTACGCGCTAAATAGCTATCGTTCTTTTGGATATGAGTTTTTCTTTGGCAAGGTGTTTGAACGCGAGCCCATATCTGCGTATAAACGCTACAATATGTGGTTACGATGGATGGTGCGCAAAAGTGACATTGATTTAGGGCTGTTTGATAAAATTTCGCCTAGCGCGCTAATATTGCCTCTTGATACCCATACTCATAAAGTTAGTCTAAAAATAGGGCTTTGTTCGCGCAAAAGTTATGATTATAAAGCTGCGTTTGAAATTACACAAAATTTGCGCCAATTTGATCCACAAGATCCTATAAAATATGATTTTGCGATTTATCGTCTTGGGCAAAGTGGTGAAATTTAGCCCTAAAATGCGCCTTTTAAGATTAAATTTGATACAATCCGCATCTAAAAATTCAATAAAATTTAATGTAATTTAAGGAAAAAATATGTCAGATTTTTACGACGCGAAACCGGTGGAGGAGAAATTTTATAAAATTTGGGAAGAGCGCGGATATTTCGAGCTTAATGGAAACAAAAAAATACAAGAAAAAGGCAAAAATTTCTGCATTATGATGCCACCGCCAAATGTCACAGGTGTCCTTCACATCGGGCATTCGCTCACTTTTACACTTCAAGATATTATGACGCGCTATAAACGCATGGATGGCTATCGCGCACTCTATCAACCAGGCATGGATCACGCAGGAATCGCCACGCAAAACGTCGTCGAAAAGAGGCTTTTGGCACAAGGAATTAAAAAAGAAACACTTGGCCGCGAGAAATTTGTGGGTGAAATTTGGAAGTGGAAAGAGCAAAGCGGTGGCACGATTTTAAAGCAGATGCGCCGTCTTGGCATCACTCCTGCGTGGTCGCGTTTGCGATTTACGATGGATGACGGGTTAAAAAGCGCGGTTAGACGGGCGTTTGTGAGCCTTTATAATGCGGGGCTTATCGTGCGCGGAAACTACATGGTAAATTGGTGTACGCACGATGGCGCGCTAAGCGATGTGGAGGTCGAGCATAAAGAAAACGATGGCAAACTCTACTACATACGCTACTATTTTGCTGATAGCGGGGTAAATTTAGATGGCGCAAATTTTAAAAATAGCTTTGAATGTGAAGCAAATTTAGAGTATTGCGAAAATTTACAATCAAATTCTCACGCTGGGCAAGATATAAATTCTAAAACAAATTTGGCTGATTTAAGCCAAATTTCTACTAAAATTTCAGACACAACAAACGCTCAAACAAAACAAAATTCGCCATATATAATCGTCGCAACAACGCGTCCTGAGACCTATTTTGGAGATACAGCGGTGATGGTAAATCCGCGTGATGAACGCTACAAACATCTAATCGGGCAAAAGCTCATATTGCCACTTGTTGGTCGCGAGATCGAGATTATCGGCGATGAGCATGTGGATATGGAGTTTGGAACGGGTGTTGTTAAGGTAACCCCAGCTCACGATCAAAATGACTACGAAGTCGGCAAACGTCACGGACTTGAATTTCTAACTATTTTTGACGAAAAGGGAATTTTAAACGAATATTGTGGCGAATTTGCGGGGCTAGAGCGACTTGAGGCGCGCGATATTGTGGCACAAAAGCTCTTGAATTCGGGCTTTGTTGAAAAAATCGAAGATTATAAAAATCAGGTAGGATATTGCTATCGTTGCAAAAACGTCGTCGAGCCATACATCTCAAAGCAGTGGTTTGTCCGCACTGATATCGCCCAAAAAGCGATCGCCGACGTAAATAATGGAGCGGTTAAATTTTACCCTGCGCACTGGATAAATAGCTTTAATGCGTGGATGAGGGAGCTAAAAGATTGGTGCATCTCTCGTCAGCTTTGGTGGGGGCATCAAATTCCTGTGTTTTATTGCGATTGCGGGCATGAGTGGGCGGATGAAAATGAAAATCCCGCGCATTGTCCAAAGTGTGGCGGGACGAAATTTCATCAAGATCCAGACGTTCTAGATACGTGGTTTAGTAGCGGTTTGTGGCCGATTTCTACGCTTGGGTGGGGCAATGGTGAAAATTACAAAAACGAGAAGTGGAATGAGAGCGATTTGAGCGAGTTTTATCCAAATTCTATGCTGATCACAGGCTTTGATATCTTGTTTTTCTGGGTCGCTAGAATGATGTTTCAGTGCGAAAATGCTGTGGGTGATGTGCCGTTTCGCGATGTCTATTTGCACGCGCTAGTAAAGACCGCCGATGGCTCAAAAATGAGTAAATCAAGTGGAAATATAATCGATCCACTTGATAAAATAGATGAATACAGTGCTGATATTTTGCGCTTTACGCTGACGCTTTTGTGTGTGCAAGGGCGCGATTTAAGGCTTAGCGAAGAAAAGATGATTTTGGTGCGAAATTTCACGAATAAACTCTATAATGCGCATAAATTTTTGCTTTTAAATGCACCAAAATTTGACGATCTTGATAAGATACAAGTTCGCACAAATTTGGGTCAATATATGCTTTCGCGCTTTGCAAACTGCGTAAATTTGGTGCGCGAAAATCTTGAGGTTTATAGATTTAACGATGCTGGAAATGAAATTTATAAATTTTTGTGGGACGAATTTTGTGATTGGGGTATAGAGCTTAGCAAGGCTGATAAAGGCGCGATAGCCGAGCTTGGCGCGATTTTTAAAGAGGCGATGAAGCTACTTAGCCCATTTATGCCGTTTATTAGCGAGTATTTGTGGCACTCTTTAAGCGGCACGTCGTTAGAAAATGCGGATTCGATAATGATCGCAAAATATCCGCGCGATATAGTTCGCGACGAAAAAATCGAGCAAATTTTTGCGCTTGTGATTGAGGCTGTGGTTAGTATCCGCCGCGCAAAGGCGACTATCGATCTAGGCAATGCAAAAATAGCCAAAGCGTATGTAAAATGCAGTGTTGATTTAAGCGGGGCGCGCGAATTTATTCGCACTTTGGCTAAATGTAATGAGATCGAATTTACGCATGAAATCGTGGCAAATTCGGCGCGCGATGTGAGCGAAAATTTAGAGAGTTTTGTTCCGCTTGCGGGCGTGGATACAAGCGCGATTGTTGCGCGTTTAAATTCGCAAAAAACAAAGCTTGAAAAAGAGATTTTAAAGCTTGAAAATATGTTAGCAAATGAGAAATTTATCGCCTCCGCTCCAGCAAATATTATCGAGACTAACCGCGCAGGACTCGCCACAGCAAAAGAAAAAATGGCAAAAATAGTCGCCGAGCTTGCAAATTTGGGAGCGTAATAGATATAAAATCGATAAATTTGGGTAGTTTTCTACGCTAAATTTATCGTCGAGATTGTGTATAAAATGCTAGAAAATGCGCTGAATTTTTGGGATAGTGGCGTTTTTTATGCGAAATTTGTTCTTAAGAATGTTCATACAGATGTTTTTAAAATTGAAACAAAATTTGCTTCAAAACGTGTTGCGCTCTAAATTTGGCATAGAAGAAAACCAAAAGCTCATAATAATCGGCAATCCGCCGTATAATAACAAGACTTTGATTATTAAAAATGGCGTAAAATCGCTTTTTGCAATTGATAAAAACCTTTCTCATCGCGATTTAGGCATATCTTTTTGCGTTTTTTGCTGTTTTGTATCCGCTTTCTTATTTGATAAAACGTGCAAATTTAACGGCTTTTGGCAAATTTTGCAGATTTTTACACTAAATTCTGCGACGTTTTTTTTTTTTTTTTTTTTTTTTTTCTTTTTTTTTTCGAAAAATCACTTTGGAATGAGTTTTTAATTTTTTCAAAAATTTGAATTTAAAAAGCGAAGCCGTTGCTTTTTTTTTACTCTATGGG
>CAUUFG010000016.1:0-20643 GCA_963544335.1 uncultured Campylobacter sp. | reverse complement strand
TTCAAAAACAAATTAAACGCGCTCTGTTTTAAAATCTACAACCTACAAAGAGGCAAATTCGACCCACAATCTCTCTCGCATCGAATCTTTTAGCACATCTGAATTTATGAAAGTCTCATCGATAAAGCTCTCTACGCTTTGTAAAAATTCAAAAATCCGCGCCTCCCAATCTTCCTCGCTATTTGATCTTGAGCTCATCGTCTCGATAAAAACTATCTTTTTATTTAAATTTGATAGCTTTTCAAGAGCCACATCCACTGATAAAAGCAAATTTTGCTCTTTTGTTATTAGAGTCTTTAAATCGCTAAGTTCACGCTCTATTTTGTTACAAAATTTTATATATTTTTGCGCTTTATTGCCATCTTTATAAGCATTTTTTGTTTCACCTCCGCGACGCGCAATCGCTTGATTCATCTGAAAATATACAAACACACCAACGCCAAGCGCAACAACCAACATCAAGCCAAAATCAGGCATCGTCTAATCCTTTTTTTACTCATTTTTATAAAATTTAATCAATCTTAATTCAAAAATTCACGCAAATTTAGCTTAAAATAGCAAGCTTTCGTCGCTTTTAATCCCAAAACTCTCATAGCTTTTCGCACTCGCGATTCGCCCCTTTGCAGTGCGCTCAATGTAGCCATGCGCCAATAAATATGGCTCGATAATATCCTCGATTGTCCCCTCATCCTCGCTAAGTCCAGCCGCGATTGTAGAGAGCCCAAGCGGTCTGCGACGCGCCTCAAAAAGCATACGCAAATAGCGAATATCTAGTTCATCAAAACCAAGCTCGTTTACACCAAGCAAATTTAAAGCCTCTTTTGCGCGCTCGTGTGAAATCGCATTCTCCCCTGCTACATCGGCAAAATCGCGAATACGTTTAAGCAACCGCAAAGCGATACGCGGGGTGCCACGAGAACGCCTTGCGATCTCAAAACTAGCATTTTTGTCGCACGTTTTTTTGAGCTTTTCGGCGGCACGTTTTACGATTTGAGATAGCTCATCAGGCTCGTAAAACTGCAAACGAAAGTGCATACCAAAGCGATCACGAAGTGGCGCAGAGATTGAGCCTGCCTTTGTCGTCGCGCCGATTAGTGTAAATTTTGGTAGGTCGATTTTAATCGTTTGCGCCGCAGGTCCAGAGCCGATGATAATATCTAGCCGAAAATCCTCCATCGCAGGGTATAAAATCTCTTCGATCGCGGGGCTAAGCCTGTGAATTTCATCGATAAACAGCGCGTCACCCTCTTGCAAATTTGTCAAAATAGCGGCCAAATCGCCAGCCTTTTCTATCATCGGCGCGGCTGTCATTTTGATATTCGCGCCCATTTCAGAGGCGATGATATTTGCCAAAGTCGTTTTACCAAGACCTGGCGGCCCATAAAATAAAACATGATCTAGCGTCTCGCCTCGAATTTTAGCCGCCTCAATAAATACTTTTAAATTTTGCTTAACCTTGCTTTGCCCAATATAATCATCAAACGTCGCAGGACGCAATGAAATCTCATACTCTTTATCAAATTCGACCTTTTCAATCTCGACAATTCTATCCATTTTGACCCTTTTTTATATTTTTTTCATCTTTAATCTTATTGAATTTGCGACCACACTAAGAGAGCTAAAACTCATCGCCGCCGCCGCAAACATGGGGTTAATTTTAATACCAAATTTCACAAAAGCCCCCGCCGCAAGCGGAATGCAAATAATATTATAAAAAAATGCCCAAAATAAATTTTGCCTAATCACCGCGCTAGAAATTTGCGATAAACGCACGATTTTTGCGATGTTTGTGAGGTTTTGATTTGTCAAAATCGCATCGCCTAAATCCTGCGCGATCTGTGTTGCACTACCCAAACTAACACTACAACGCGCCGCTTTTAATGCGATGGTATCATTTATTCCATCGCCTATGAATATCGATTTTTGCGATTTTTGCACGATTTTCATCTTATCTTGCGGGCTTAAATTTGCCATTTTTTCATCGATATTTAGCAAATTTGCGATAGTTTCTACCGATTTTTCACTATCGCCACTTAAAATCACACTTTTTATGCCCTGATTTTTTAGCGCGCCTATCGCATCTTTTGCATTCTTTCTAAGCTCATCTAAAAGATTTATTTCGCCAACAAAAACACCATTTTTTGCGACAAAAATTTTAGTTTGCGCTGTTTGTTCTTGCTCAAATTTGCTATCTAAATTTTTGCGCGCTGGGTTTTTAAAGCTTGCGTCCATCAAATTTGCCTTTAAATTTTGCGAATTTTGCGCGAAATTTTCATCTAAATTTATGCCAAATTTCGCCAACATTTCAGAATTTCCCACAATCAAATCCCCAGCGCGAATGCCAAGACCGAGCAAATTTTCAAACTCACCGCTAAATTTCGCCACTTCCAGCCCACGATTTTGCGCGAAATTTACAATCGCTTTTGAGATAGGATGTGCGCTCAAAAGCTCAGCCGATGCAACTTCGCGCAAAATTTCATCACTCAAATTTGATGAAACAACCACAATTTGCCCGCTAGTAAGAGTGCCGGTTTTATCAAAAAATGCACTATCGCAAGTGCGCGCAAGCTCTAAAATTTCGGGGTTTTTAATCAAAATTCCATTTCGCGCCGCGTTTGAAATCGCACAGACAATCGCGATGGGCACAGCCAAACCAAGCGCACACGGACACGAAATAATCAATACGCTAATGGCAAAATTTACTGCCTCATCTACCGACGCAACCGCGCTCCAAAAGCAAAAAGTAGCCACGCAAATAGCGATCACAATGGGGACGAAAATCCCGGCAACTTTGTCTGCAATACGTGCGATTTTTACCTTTTTTGCGCTCGTTTCGCTCAAAAGCGCGCCAATTTGCGAAAGCATAGTTTCGTGCTTTGTTGTTGTTATGCGAACGTGCAAAAGACCGCTAATTAGCGTGCTACCAGCAAATACTTTATCGCTTTGTTTTTTTACTATCGGCAAACTCTCGCCATTTAGCAAAGATAGATCTAATTCGCCCATTCCACTTGAAATTTCGCCATCGCGCGGGATCTTTTCGCCCTGTTTTACTAAAATTTCATCTCCGATTTTTAGCTCATCAGCGAGAATTTCGATTATTTTATTTTCGGGCGCGATTAAAAGTGCTGTTTTTGGCACGATTTGAGAGAGTGATTTTATGTAAGAATTTGCGCTTATTTTTGAGCTTTCTTCTAAAATTTTACCTAGCAAAATAAAAGTAATTATCATCGAAGATGAGCTAAAATAAAAATCCCTACCACCAGCAAAAAAAGCTACAAACGAGTAAAAATATGCGCTCCCAGCACCCAAAAGCACAAGCACATTCATATCAAAATTGCGATTTTTAAGAGATTTTACGCCGTGAATAAAAAAAATATTTCCACAAAAAAATAGCGAAATAGCGCAAAGTATTAGCGCAAAAAAGTTGAATAAATTTAGAGTGAAATTCGCGCCAAATTTTAGGCTAAATTCCGCACCAAATTTAGCCCCAAGCCACATTTCACACACCATCGCCAAAATAGCACAAACCAAAGAAAGCGCAAATTTTAGCTTTAAAGAGTGTAAAAATTGCACCTTTTTACGGCTCATTTCATCATAATCTATGGCGATTTCATAGCCTAATTTTTTGATTTTTTTCTCTACATTTTGACGAATTTCATCTGTATTTAGCGCGGGATTTTCGCCCGTATTGTCTATCTCAAAACGCCCCACGCCGCTATTAAAATCAACACGCGCATCGCAAACGCCCTCGATCTTTTTCGTAACTCGCTCAATAGCGCCAGAGCAATTCGCGCAGGTCATTCCGATAATATTTAGCTCAAATTTCATCTTCTAAAATAAAGCCTAAATCATCTAATTCTTCGCGAAATTTAGCTAAATTTTTTTCATCTATTTCTAATGAAATTTCAGCCGCGCCAACATCTACACAAATCTCGCCAAATTCGTCGCTAAGAGCGTTTTTAATAGTTTTTGCGCAACCTTGGCATTCAACATTTTTTATTCTAAATTTTCGCATTTTTACTCCTTGACTAAATTTTCATACTTATAACCTTGCGCGCTAAGCTCGGCTAAAATGCTATCTTGGTGTTCTTTGCCCTTTGTTTCTAGTGTGATTGTAATCTGTGCGTCGCCATAATCAATGCTAGTTGAGAAGCGATCGTAATCAATTTTGATGATATTTGAGCGTTTATCTTTGAAAATTTCGGTTAGCGAAGTTAGCGCGCCAGGTTTATCAATGAGCGTAACTTTTATCATCATTCTGCGGTGAGATTTAATCAAACCTTTTTCGATTATGATATTTAGCATTTGCACGTCAATATTTCCACCACTTAACACAATGCCGATTTTTGCCTCTTTTGGATATTTGAATTTAGAATTCATCAAAGCTGCAACACCGACCGCACCCGCGCCTTCAACGACGATTTTTTGCTCTTCTAGTAGATATAAAACCGCATTTGCGATCTCTTCGTCATCTACTTGAACAAACTCATCTACAATCTCTAAAATATTATTCAAAATCGCCTCATTTGCGTCCCGCACAGCGATACCATCTGCGATCGTGCGGACTGATTTTGAGTTGATGACCTTTTTTGCAACAAAACTATCGTGCATAGCGGGCGCACCTTTTGCGCCAACGGCGATGATTTTGATATTTGGGTTTATCTGCTTAGCACAGCTTGCCACGCCACTAATTAGCCCTCCACCGCCAACAGGTGCTACGATGTAGTCTAGATCAGGCACGCTTTCTAGCATTTCAAGAGCGATTGTGCCCTGCCCTGCTTGGATTAGCTCATCATTAAACGGATGCACGAAAACTAGATTATTTTCGTTTGCGTATTCGACCGCGTAGGCGTATGCCTCGTCAAAATTATTGCCCTTTAAAATGACCTCCGCGCCTAAATTTTTCGTGCCGATAACCTTTAAAAGAGGCGTAGATTCAGGCATCACGATGACCGCACGCACGCCAAATTCACGCGCACTCAAAGCGACACCTTGCGCGTGATTTCCAGCACTCGCCGCGATTACGCCACCTTGTTTTTGCTCTTCGCTTAAATGCGCGATTTTATTGTATGCACCACGGATTTTGTATGCGCCTGTGCGTTGGAGATTTTCGCGTTTTACGAAAACCTCTGCACCACTTAAAACGCTGAGCTTTTTAGACTCATAAAGCTCGGTATTGCGGACGAAATTTGCAATCGTCCTTTTTGCTTGAATAATTTTATTTAAATCAACCATTTTTTAATCCTTTAAATTAAATTTATGCTCTATCATAATGCAACGATCTTGAACAAAATTTTGCCCATCTTTTTGAGCCAAATTTGCCACGCTCTCATTTTTAATCCCAAGCTGTAACCAAAACGTCCCCGCGCCATTTTCGCGCACTTGCGGATAAATTTCACTAGCAAATTCGCCCTTGCGAAACATCACAATAATATCCATTTTCTCTGGCAATTGCGCAACGCTTCGATAAACTTTTCGTCCTAAAATTTCGTCCATTTTCGGATAAATCGGGTAAATTTCATAACCCACACTTTGCAAATACGCGCCAACGTGATTGCTATCTTTTTGCGGATCGGGACTTAATCCCACGATCGCTATCTTTTTTGCTGATTTTAAAATTTCACTAATTTTCATCACTTTTTCCTTAAATTAAATTTTACTCAAAATTATCCCGCACTCAATGTGATTTGTATGCGGAAATTGATCAAAAATCGCCATTTTTAGGACTTTGTGCGTCTTTGATAAGATGCTTAAATTTTGCGCGGCGGTGGCTGGATTACAAGAAATATAGATAATATTGTCGTAATTTTTGATGAAATTTATAACGCTCATTTCAAGCCCTGCACGCGGCGGATCGACGAAAATATGCGAAAAATCATAATCATCAAAATTTAGTTCGCGCGTGCGAAAAAACTCCTCGCCATTAATCGCGCGGATAATCTCTTCGCTTGACATACGGACGAAATTTATATTGTTTATGCCGTTATTTTGGGCGTTTTTACGGGCAAATTCAATTGAACTTTTTGAAATTTCATTCGCTAAAACACGGCGAAATTTTGCACTTAGCGGGATTGTAAAATTGCCATGACCGCAATATAGCTCAAATAGATCTCTTATTTTGCTACTTTTATTGCTAAAAATTTGGTCTGAATTTGGAGAAATTTGCGCTAAATTTGACACACAATTTTCGCGCGCTGGGTTTTTAAAGATTGCGTCCGCGTCAATATTTGCGCACAAACTTTCGCCACCCGCCGCGTCCAAAGCCCACGAAATCATCTTTTCATTTACGTGCGTATTTGGCTGAATAAATGCGCTATCGCCAAATTCATAACTAAATTTACGCCCGCCAATATGCAAAATTTCATGCAAACTCTCGCTACCAAAGACTAATTTTCGTCCCCTGCTTCGCGCGATCAAATTTAAATTGAACTTTTTTTGCAATGTTTTATGCAAATTTTCTAGCGCATTTTCGATCTCGCGCACATCGCGATGATAGAGTAAAATCGCCGTAATTTCCAAGCGCGTCGCAATAAACTCACACCCAAAAACTTTAATTTTCAAACTCTCATCAAGCGAAATTTCACGCAAAATTTCATCCATCAAATTTGCGATTTTCTCATCTACTTTTTGGCACTCATCGATAAAAACGCGCTTTGTATTTTTACCGTGCATCGTCCATTTTAAGGCATCTAAGTCACGAAAAATACCAAATTCAGCGCGCGTTCGATAGCCACTTTTTTGCGATGTGAAAATATCAATTTCACCACCAAAATATGGCGCAAAAAGATCTTTTATAAACTCAGTTTTTTGCGCGATTTGCGCTTCATAATCTAAATTTAAAACACAACTCCCGCACTCACCAAAGACTTTACAATCCAAATTTATTCCCTTTCAAATGCGCCAAAAGCGTTAAAATCGGTCGCTTTTAGACCAAGCTTTCGCAAATATTGAGCGTTTTCATCACGACCACCCAAAATCGCATAATCTAGCGCGTTATAACCAAGATCATCACTCGCGCTTAAATCAACACCATTTGCGATTAGAAATTTAACAATTTTCAAGCTAGATTTTTGTGCTGCGTGCATTAAAAGTGTGCGCGAAGTGTGATTTATCCCACAAAATTTCACATAAAATGGAAAACTATTTGAGCCCAAAAGTGCCGTTTTTTCGTGATTTGATATATATTTTGCGTTTAAATCAGCCCCATTTAACGCCAAAAGCTCACTCATCGCATAATCGTCAAACTCAACAGCATAAAAAATCGGCGTTTTACCAAAGCTATTTTTGTAATTAACCTGCGCGCCATTTAAAAGCAAAAGTTTGACCTTATTTTTGTTGCGTAGTGCCGAAAAAATCGCGCTTTCGTTGCCACTATTTACATTCGCACCACGCGCGATTAACATTTTTATTATCTCATCATCTAAATTTTCTAAAAGCGCGATATTTAGGGAGTTTGTAAGATCGGTTAAAGTGAAATTTTGCGAATATAAAAACTCAGCAAGAGCGTTTGGTGTTAATTTTTTATTCGCGACAAAACTCTCTAATTTTGATAATCGTAAGTTGCCTTTGTAATTTTGCGTGATAAATTTCAAAAATTCATTTGCAGTTTTGTTAGCAAAAAATATCGCCTCATCGTCGTTAAATTTGTGAAAAGTTTTATAAAATTGCACCAAATTTGGCACACTTTCTTTATAAATTTCATTAAATTTATTATAAAGCTCAAAGCTAGAAAGGCTCTTATAAGCCCAAAATTTAAGCCCATCACGTGATTTTTGAAGCATGGCTTCGCTAGCATCTGTGTCTGGCAAATTTTGCGCAAAAAGGCGCGGTGCAAACATAGCTTTTGAAATTTGAAATTTGAAATTTTGTAAATCATCAATCGCTTTTTGCCCCTCACAATCGACACTTATCCCACGAATTAACGCAACGATTTCAAAAAATGGACGCATAAACTCATCTTCGCAAACAAAATCCGAATCCACCAAATCATAAAAAAACTCGCGATCTAAAAACAGCCTCTCATCGCCACTTTTTAATCTATCGCAAAGCTGTTTAAAATCGCCCGCAAAAAGCAAATTTAAAGAGAGAAAAAATAGTAGAATTTTAAACACGTTTTTACCTAAAATTTAAAAATAAGGCTAATTATAGCCAAATTAGAACCGAATTTAAAATTCGGTTCATAAAATTTAGGCTAATGTGTAGTTTGAAATTTGATTAAAATTTAGATATTTATAGATGTCAGCTTCTTTGCCTTCGATCTTTTTTAGCACCAAATTTAGATATTCATCTTTATTAGGCAAACGTCCTAATAGCGCGCAAACTGCGGCTAATTCGGCGCTGCCTAAATAGACTTGCGCACCCATTCCCATGCGGTTGTCGAAATTTCGCGTAGAGGTTGAGAAAACTACGGCGTTATCGCGAACCCTTGCTTGATTTCCCATGCACAATGAACAACCAGAAATTTCAATTCTCGCACCATTTGCGCCAAGCAAACTATAATACCCCTCTTCGCGAAGTTTTGCTTGATCCATTTTTGTTGGTGGCGCAACCCAAAGACGAGTAGGAATTTGTCCCTCGCCACGCAAAATTTCAGCCAACGCACGATAGTGGCCGATATTTGTCATACAACTTCCAACAAAAACCTCATCGATATTTTTCGCCCGTTTTGGATCGGCTAAAATTTCACTCAACGTCGCAACATCATCAGGATCGTTTGGACACGCCAAAATAGGCTCTGTGATCTCATCTAAATTTATCTCAATAATGGCTGCATATTTTGCATTTGCGTCAGCTTTTAGAAGTTTTGGATTTTCAAGCCATTTTTGCATATTCTCTTTTCTGCGAAGTAGCGTATCTTTGCTCTCATATCCTGCCTCAACCATCGCATCAATCAATGCAATATTTGATTTTAAATACTCAACAACAGGCTCAGCATTTAAAGCTACAGCGCACGCTGCCGCACTTCTTTCTGCGCTTGCGTCACTGATTTCAAAAGCTTGTTCCACCTTAAGATCTGGTAAGCCCTCAATTTCTATAATTTTGCCTGCGAAAATATTCTTTTTATTCTTCTTTTCTACGGTTAAAAGTCCCATTTTTATCGCTTGATATGGGATTGCATTTACAAGATCGCGCAAAGTAATTCCAGGCTGCATTTTGCCACTAAATTTAACCAAAACAGACTCTGGCATATTAAGAGGCATCACGCCAAGCACAGCAGCAAATGCTACTAAACCGCTACCAGCAGGAAAAGAGATACCAATCGGAAATCTCGTATGAGAATCACCACCTGTGCCAACGCTATCAGGTAACACCATGCGATTTAGCCACGAGTGAATTACGCCATCGCCAGGACGAAGAGCAACACCACCGCGCGAACTCATGAAATTTGGCAAAGTTTTATGCAACAACGCATCACTTGGCTTTGGATAAGCGGCTGTATGGCAGAAGCTTTGGAGCACAAAATCAGCCCCAAAACCTAGGCTTGCAAGCTCTTTTATCTCATCGCGTGTCATAGGTCCTGTGGTATCTTGACTACCAACAGTAAGTGTGAGTGGCTCAACATACATTCCAGGGCGTACACCCTCTACACCACAAGCTTTACCGACCATCTTTTGCGCAAGAGAGTAGCCGATGTTTTCGTCGCTTTTTGGTTGAATTGGTTTGATAAAAATTTGCTCATCTTCCATGCCTAATTCGCGTCTTGCTTTAGCGCACAAACTTCGCGCGATAATTAACGGAATACGCCCGCCAGCACGAACCTCATCTTCAATAGTATTTGGTGTAAGATCAAATTTAGACACAACTTTGCCATTTTTGCAAATTTCACCTTTATATGGATAAATTTCAATCTCATCACCCATTTCTAGCTCATTTACATTCGCGATAATTGGCAACGCACCGCTATCTTCTGCCGTATTAAAGAAAATCGGCGCAATAATCGGACCCATCACGATGCCACCTGTTTTTTTGTTTGGAACACCGTCAATATCTTGCCCCATATGCCATTGAATAGAGTTTATACCGCTTTTACGGCTACTTCCAGTACCAACGACATCGCCAACGTAGATTAGCTGTTTGCCTTTTTGTTTTAACTCGGCGATTTTTTCTAGACTACCTGGCTGACGTTTGATAAGCATAGCGTTTGCATGAAGCGGGATATCAGAACGCGTAAAAGCTTCGCTTGCAGGGCTTAGATCATCAGTATTTGTCTCGCCTGGGACTTTAAAAACTACTGCTTCTATTTTTTCTGGAATTTTTGGTTTGTTTAAAAACCACTCAGCATCGGCCCAACTTTGGATTACAGCTTTGGCAAATTTGTTTGTTTTGGCAAGTTTTGCAACATCATTAAAATAATCATGCACAAAAATAATATTTTTTAGAGCATTGCTTGCAAGAGTAGCTATTTTTTCGTCCGAATTTTGCAAACAGGCAACAAGTACAATCACATTGTAACCACCGAGCATTGTTTTTAGCATTTCAATAGCTTTTTCTGGTGAAATTGCATCTATTTTTAGACCATGATTTAAAATTTCGTTTAAAAACTCGGCTTTAACTTTTGCTGCATCATCTACGCCTGGACTTACGCGATTTTGAAGCATTGAGACTAATTTTGTGCTTTGTTCGTGATTATTACGCAAAAGTTCGCAAATTTCTTGTGTTTGAGAAGCACTCAATGGAAGTGGCGGAACACCTAATTTAGCACGTTGTGCAACATGTGCATCGTAATCTTCAAAAAAACTCATTGACAATCCTTAAAAAAAATTTGCCTATTTTATCTTAAAATCATAAAATTTAAAATTAAGTATAAAATAAAATTGTTACATTAAGGTTATTTTAAAAGTTAAAAATTTTGAAAGTAAAAAGTAATTTTAAGCCAAAAATTTGGCTTAAAATTTGAGGAGTTATTTTGATTTTTTTGCTTTTGCAAAACAATTTTTGCAGTAATATTGTTTATTTCCCAAATATTCACTAAGTGTATTTTTAAGTATTCTCGTATATTTTGTAGCTTTTGGAGAATCATTTAAAATATCTTCATAATCATAAATGCGTCCATAATAATCATTTGTCGCTTGATCATCAACTGAAATTTTACCAATATCAACAGATGCGCCAAGATAAATTCCAGTTACTTTACCTGGGCTAATCATATACGCTGAAACTTCTGGTAGATCAGTGGCTACTTCCGCGCGCTTACCATTTACAAAACTAGCTCCTGCGCCAACAGAAAGTGTTGTCTCACCCTCAAAGATATCTTTAAAAGATTTTGTTGTTTGAAATAAAACAACCATATCATTTGACTCATAACCAAGTTGTGGACCGATACCAAAACCACGATATTTAATAAAAAGTGGCGAAGACCATTTTCCATGCTCATCTTTCATCACAAAAATTCCATTACCGCTTTGTGTAGAAACAACCGCGCCACTTCTAACAACATCAGTCAAAATCGCAACAGCTTTTGCATGAGCTACATGATTATATGAAATCGATTGATTATTATCGCAAGCAAATGCCCTTATAGTATTTGCCGCAGCATATACCTCTTGGTTTTGAACGATATCGGCATTAGCACCTGAAAAGCATAGAGCCAAAAAAGCCATAGAAGCAAAAAACTTTTTCATTGTTTAATCCTTATAAAATAAAAAATTCGATAGCATTATAGCGACAAATTTTTAAAAATTAACAAAAATTAAATAAAAAGTGAAATAAAAATGCGAGTTTTACTAATTTTTCTAGCTTTTTGGCTAAATTTACACTCAGAACAAATCATAAACGGCGATATTTTTATCATAAAAGTTACCCCGCAAAAGGCGGGAAATTTAAACGTAAATGGAAAAAAATTTACTTGGTATGATTCGCCAAATGGCGAAAAAATCGCAATCATCGCGTCTAATTACCATAATAAAAAAGATTTTCTTGTTAAAAATACTCATAAAAATGGTAAAACAGATGAAATTTTATTAAAAGCTATTCAAGGCAATTATAAAAAAGAGGCATTAAGTGTAGAAAAAGCCAAAATTTTACCACCAAAATCAGTTCAAGAACGTATCAAAAAAGAGTATGAAGAAGCTGTTGCAATCTATGCAAAATCCACGCCAAAACTACTATTTAACTCAGAATTTATTATCCCGCTAAATAGCAAAATCACATCAAATTTTGGCAATGCACGCACATTTAATGGCGCAGTAAAAAGCTACCATTCAGGCACAGATTTTCGAGCCAGTATCGGCACAAAAGTCCCCGCTTGCAATGATGGCATAGTAAAAATCGCAAAAGATCGCTACTATGCAGGCGGCTCAGTCATAATTGATCACGGCGCGGGAATTTATTCGCAATATTATCATTTAAGCAAAATTTACGTCTTGCCAGGCGATAAAGTAAAAAAAGGCGATATTATCGCGCTTAGCGGGGATTCAGGGCGTGTAAACGGTCCGCATTTACACTTTGGAATCGCGATAAATGGCACGTCTATCAATCCGCTTTCATTTGTAAATAAAATTAATAAAGCACTATTTTCAAACCAAATTTCATCAAATTTAGATCCAAATTTGCAAAACTCAAATTTCACCGCACAAAATGATCCAAATTTAGACAAAATTTCGTACCAAAAACAAGATGAAATTTCATACTCGCAAGATGGGCTGCCACGCCTAAATTTGCACTAAATTTTTAATATAAAAGAGCGCACGAAAATGGAAAATAACCTTCTATTATTTACAGAACAAATCGGCATCGCATCTGCTGCGCTTGGTGAATTTTTATTTGCTGTGCGACAAAACTGCGACTATCTTGGCATATTTTTAGCCGGTTTTTTGGTTGCGCTTGGTGTGGGAATTTTGCGCGATGTATTATTAAATAAATTGCCATGGCTACTAAAAACCGGGCTTTATGGGACTATTAGGGCTTGTCTATTTTTTATTAAATTTATGCGGTTTTACAGGCATTTTTGCCGTGATAACGCTATTTTGCGACGGCGTAATTTTTCGGCTAATAGCCTATTATAAATCTTGGTATCTACCAAATTTTAATTCAATTTAAAGGAGAAAAAATGGCGTTAATGAGTGTTTTTTCACGCGCAAACGTGAGTTTTACAAACGGCAAAGGCTCTGTTCTTTGGGATGAAAATGGCAATGATTATATTGATTTTGCCGCTGGAATCGGTGTTTGCAGTCTGGGTCACGCAAACAAAATCGTTCATCAAGCGATAAAATCACAAAGCAAAAAGCTAATTCACACTTCAAATTTATATGAAATTCTATCTCAAAAACTTTTAAGTCAAAAAATAGATGAGCTTTTAGGGCGCGAAATGTTCGCATTTTTTTGCAACTCCGGTGCAGAAGCCAACGAATGCGCGATAAAACTTGCTCGCAAATATGGCGCAACGGCATTTTCGCAGAAAAAATTTGAAATTCTCACGCTCGCAAACTCATTTCATGGACGTACTTTGGCGACACTTCAGGCAACAGGTCAGGATAAATTTCATCCAGATTGTTTTGCGCCATATATGGATGGGTTTAATTTTTTTGACGATATTGATGAAATCATCGCAAATATCAGCGACAAAACAGTGGCTATCATGCTAGAACTCGTCCAAGGTGAAGGCGGAATAAAGCCATTAGACAAGCAAAAAGTGCAAAATTTAGCCAAAATTTTACGCGAAAAAAAGCTACTTTTAATCACTGACGAAGTTCAATGTGGCGTCTTTCGCACAGGCGAATTTGCTACTTCCATGCTTTATGATATCAAGCCAGACATCATCACATTTGCCAAAGGCTTAGGCGGGGGCGTGCCGATTGGGGCGTGCGTTAGCTCGCGCGATATTTTTAGCCCAGGCGATCACGGTAGCACTTTTGGCGGAAATCAGCTAGCAACTACCACCGCGTGCGCCGTTTTAGACGCGCTTCGTGCACTAAAATCAAGCGGAAAATTAGATGAAAAAATCGCGCAATTCATCAAAAATTTAGACCATCTCGCGCAAAAATTTGATAATTTAATACAAAAGCGTGTCGGCCTAGGACTAATGCAAGGGCTAGTATTGCGAGATGAGGCAAATTTAGACAAAATTTGGCAAAAAGCACTCGAAAATCACCTATTAATCTTAAAATCAGGCAAAAAAACATTGCGATTTTTACCAGCCTTAAACATCAAAAAAAGCGCAATCGCCCAAGGTTTTAAAAGATTAGAAAAAACGCTCAATGAAATTTAGTCAATATTTTAATGGCTGGGCAAACGAAAATTACTACGCAAATGGCGCAAAGATAGGCAAAAATGGCGATTTTTACACCGCTGTTAGCGTCGGGGGAGTGTTTGGATTTTGCATTGCAAATAAAATCGAAAAATTGCGGATGAAATTTGAAGAGAATTTAGACGAAAATTTAAATGCCGATACGAAATCTTTTGACACAGCGCAAAATATAAATTCAGATGAAAATTTGATTGATATCATAGAAATCGGTGCAAATGAGGGCTATTTATTGGCGGATATTGCGCAAGGACTTTTTACGCTTAGCAAGGATTTTGCGCGATACCGATTCAATATCGTTGAGCCACACGAAAAGCTCCGCAAGATGCAAAAAGCACACTTTACTGACAAATTTGGCACAGATTTACAGATTAGACACTATCAAAATTTGCACCAACTCCAAGAAAGTGGCGTGCAAAATGCGATTTTTATCACAAATGAGCTTTTTGATAGCTTTGCGTGCGAGATTATCCGCGAAGAGAAAATGTTATACATTATTAATTGGGATTTTTTTTGGGGCGAAATGAGCGATGAAACACGTCAAATGGCGAAAAAATTTCACATAAAAACGGGCGAAATCCCAGTTGGATTATATGAGTTTGTGCGCGAAATTTGCGAGAGCTCAAAAAGATTTTATTTTATCGCGTTTGATTATGGACAAATGGGGGCGCGCGGCGAAATTAACGCGCGAATTTATAAAAATCACGAAGTTTTTTCGCTATTAGATATAAAAAATCTAGCCGAATTTTACGGCAAAAGCGACATAACATACGATGTAAATTTTGAAATTTTGCGCTTTGCTTTTATCCAAAATCAAGATGTAAAGTATGAAAATTTCACTACGCAAAAACGCGCATTGATTGACTTTGGAAGCGATGAAATTTTGAAAATTTTGAGCGAAAAAGGTGGCGAAAATGCTTATAAAATCGGCGCAAATGAACTAAAACGATTGATGTTTGAATTTGGCGACAAATTTAAAGAGATTGAATTTTCAAAAGGGTTAAAATGAAAATTTTTATCAAATGCGAAAGTCCGCTTTTGCAAAAAACGCTCGAAATTTATCTTAAAGAGCACATTTGTGAACGAAAAAATGCCGATTTTTTTATCGGAGATGTGAGAAAGTATTTTGAAAAACCACTATTTTTAATCAGCAAAAATTCGCCATATTTAACGATACCCTTTACACAAAAAGACCTTATTTGCGCGCTTGAAGAGTACTCTTTTATCCTAAAAAATACTGGAAATAAAATATCAAAAGAAGAAAAAATTTCAAATTTAATTGACAATTTTAAAGCAAACTTATTGCAAATTTTAAAGGAAAATGATGAGTAAAATTTTTGCCACGATAGGTAGTGGATTTTTCAAAGGAAAACGACTTGGGCTACCTAGTTTAGGGACTACGCGTAGCACAAAAAATATTTTAAAAGGCTCATTTTTTGATATTTTTAGATTTGATTTGCAAGGTGCGATTTTTATTGAGTGTTTTGGCGGGAGCGGTAGTATGGCAGCAGAAGCACTAAGCAACGGCGCAAAATTCGCTATCGCAATAGAAAAAGATAGGGACGCATTTAAAATTTTACACGAGAATTTTGATTATTTAAACGCCGATTTGCAAAAGAAATTTAACCAGCAAAATGCGCCTGAACTTCGCTCGATAAATGGCGATACATTTGAAATTTTAGAGCAAATTTTAGAAGAAATTTACGCCAAATTTGATGAGAAAATAAATAATACAGCGCGTAAAAATTTAGAGTTTAATGGCGGCGCGTCAATGCTAGCATCAAATTTAACTCAAAACCCATCGCAAAAACCCAATTTACCGACTATTTTTTTATATATTGATCCGCCATTTCATATCCGAGAAGGGCAGGAAAAAATCTATGAAAAAACGCTAAATTTAATAAAAATCGCCGAAAAATTTGAAATAGATTTTATCGCGATTGAACATATTTCAAGCGTCAAATTTGATGAAATTTCGAGTAATTTTGAGCGCAAAAAGTGTAAAAAATTTGGTCTTAGCACGCTTAGTATTTTTCAAAGGATAAAACATGGAAATTGAAATTTGGCAAATTTTATTGCTACTTTGCGCCGCATTTATTAGCGGATTTATC
Organism: uncultured Campylobacter sp.; assembly: GCA_963544335.1. GTDB lineage: Bacteria > Campylobacterota > Campylobacteria > Campylobacterales > Campylobacteraceae > Campylobacter_B. The sequence continues at coordinate 4,290 of CAUUFG010000016.1, read as the reverse complement.
GACGCGATCGCTGGAGGTGGTGGATTAATCACTGTTCCATCGCTTTTAGCTGTCGGAATCCCTCCCCACATGGCACTTGCGACGAATAAATTGCAATCTACTTTTGGCTCATCAACCGCCGCATTTTTTTTCTATAAAAAGGGTTTTTTTAAGTTCCGTGAAGTCGCATTGGGGCTGATCTTTACATTTATCGGCGCGATTTTAGGCGCGATTAGCGTGCTTTTTATCAACGCTAGTTTTTTAAATTTCATTGTGCCGTTCTTGCTCGCATTAATCTTAATTTACACTATTTTTGCGCCAAATTTGGGCGAAAAACAGACAAATGCAAAGATGAAAAAAAGCGTATTTTATCTGATTTTTGGGCTTGGGCTTGGATTTTATGATGGATTTTTTGGACCAGGAACTGGCTCATTTTGGACATTTGCTATTATTGGACTTTTAGGACTTGCGATGAAATCGGCGATCGCGCAAACAAAAGCATTTAATTTCGCATCAAATTTAGCCTCGCTTGTTGTGTTTATTTTTTCTGGGCAAATTTTATGGATAGTTGGCCTATCGATGGGTGTTTTTCAAATTATCGGAAGCTTTGTTGGTGCGAAATTTGTCATCAAAAAAGATGTTAAATTAATACGTGCTTTTTACCTATTCATGGTTACTATGATACTTTTTAGTGTCGTGTATAAATTTTTCAAAACAGCCTAAATTTGGGCAAAATTTAAATTAATTTTAACCATTTTTTGGTTAAAATCCCGACATTTTATTTTGTTAAGGTTAATTTTATGTTAAAAGATCAGTTTTTGTTTTTTGGTGCGTTCGTTGGTCATAATCACGACTATTTATATCTTGCTCACTTTCTTTTTGTTGCACTTCTTTGTGTTGTTTTAGGCATTTTAGCGACTCGCTCTATGAAAATAGTCCCAGGCGCAATGCAAAATATAGGCGAATCTTACGTTAGTTTTGTTTTATCAATGGGAAAAGACGTATTAGAAGATGAAAAATTAGCTAGAAAATACCTTCCTCTTGTCGCTACAATCGGGCTTGTCGTGTTTTTTGGAAATATTATCGGGATAATCCCAGGCTTTGAATCACCAACAGCGAGTTTAACATTAACTTTGGCCCTTGCTGTATGTGTTTTTGTCTATTATAACTTTGAAGGTATCCGCGTAAATGGCTTTTTTGGCTACTTTAAGCACTTTTTTGGACCGATGTTGGCACTTGCGCCAATTATGTTTATCGTAGAAGTTTTATCGCATCTTTCTCGTATCATTTCGCTTTCATTTCGTCTATTTGGAAACATCAAAGGCGATGATCTATTTTTAATCATTTTATTAACGCTCGTTCCGTGGTTTGTTGCACCACTTATACCATTTGGTTTGCTTATTTTTATGGGATTTTTACAAGCGTTCATATTCATGATTTTGACATATGTTTATATCGCTGGTGCCGTTGTTATCGACGAGGAATGATATACGTTTTACACTTTTTACGTGGTGCATCTTGGGGTTTGATCTTCATTGGTGCGCTGTTTTATTTTAGTTATTTTTACCCGAGAGTGAATTTATATTTTCTGCTGTTTTGTATGCTTCCGGGCATTGTTTTTTTGATTTTTATGTCGCTTTTGATAGAAATTTTTAGATTAAAAAATAGCAAAAAGGATTGAGTTATGTTTGAGATTATTATCGGTTTAGAGGTGCATTGCCAATTGAATACCAAAACAAAAATATTTTGTTCATGCTCTACAAGTTTTGGAGACAAACCAAATACGCACGTTTGCCCGACTTGTTTGGCCTTACCTGGTGCACTACCTGTTTTAAATAAAGAGGCCGTAAAAAAGGCCATAAGCTTTGGCAAAGCTGTAAATGCCAAAATAAATCGTCGCTCGATTTTTGATAGAAAAAACTATTTTTATCCCGATCTTCCAAAAGCGTATCAAATTTCACAATGGACTATTCCCATAGTCGAAAATGGCGAACTTTTTATAAATGTTGATGGTATAGAAAAACGCGTCGGCATCACAAGAGCCCATCTTGAAGAAGACGCTGGCAAAAATACACATGAAAACGATAGAAGTTTGGTTGATTTAAACAGATCCGGAACGCCACTTTTAGAGATTGTTAGTGAGCCTGATATGCGTTCTAGTGATGAAGCGGTAGCTTATTTGAAAAAATTACACTCAATTTTGCGCTTTTTAAACATTTCCGATGCAAACATGCAAGAAGGATCGTTTCGTTGCGACGTAAACGTCTCAATTCGTCCAAAAGGCTACGAAAAATTCTACACACGCGTTGAGATAAAAAATTTAAATTCATTCAAATTTATCCAAAAAGCAATTGAATTTGAAGTAGATAGGCAAATTTCAGCATGGCAAGATGGCGTTTATGATAGCGAAATTGTGCAAGAAACGCGCCTATTTAACACATCAAATTTCACAACAAAATCAATGCGCTCAAAAGAAGATAGCGCAGAATACCGCTATTTTCCAGATCCTGATTTGTTAAATGTTATCGTAGATGATGAGCTTTTTGAGGTTGGTATCAATATCCCAGAGCTTCCAGATGAAAAACGCGCAAGATATGTGCGAGATTTTGGGCTTAAACAAAGCGACGCTGATGTGATAATCTCAACATATGAAACGGCGCAATTTTTTGAAGATCTTTTGGCGCAAAAACATGAACCAAAACTCTGCGTTACTTGGCTTTGCACCGAGCTTTTAGGTAGACTTAAAAACGGCGTAACAATCGAAACTTCGCCCATTAGTAGCGCAAGGCTTGGCGAAATTTTAAGCAAAATCGAAGATGGCACAATTTCGCAAAAAGCAGCAAAAGATGTGCTTGATTATGCAATGGAAAATGATGATAAAATCGATGAGATTATCGAAAAACTAGGTCTAAAACAAATTAACGACGACGGCGCGATTTTGAGCGCAATAGATGAAATTTTGGCGCAAAATCCAGAAAAATTAGCCGAATTTCACAACGGAAAAGATAAGCTCTTTGGTTTTTTTATAGGGCAAGTTATGAAAGCTGGAAAAGGCGCATTCAATCCCGCCAAAGTAAATGAATTATTAAAAACAAAACTCTAAAATGCAACATATTTTACCAATATTTTGCTCCAAATTTGCCACTAAATTAGGGCAAATTTGGACGAAATCTTTCAATACAGTTGCGCTTAGATTTCCTTTAAATTTGATTTTAAATTTAAAGGAAATTTCATTCCGATTCTACTCGCGCTGGGTTTTAAAAAGTTTATTCATATCAAATTTAAAGTATCCATCTATCAAAAATAGATCAAATTTCTCAAATCATTTACAAAAGGCATCGCAATGAAAATATCAAAAATAGCCATTATAGGTGCGGGAAAATGGGGGTTAGCACTATTTGGAGCGCTCAATCAAAAAAACGAATGTGTTATCACTTCGCGCACTCCACGCAACATCGCTGGATTTGTTGATTTAAAAACAGCGCTTAAATCGCCTTATTTGCTAGTAGTCCTTTCAACGCAAATCACAGACACATGGCTTAGCGCAAATCTTAACACCGCACCACGCCCAAAAGATCAAAAAATCTTAGTCGCTTCAAAAGGAATTGACGCGCAAAGTGGGAATTTTTTACACCAAATTTATGAAAAATATATCTCGGCTCAAAATTTAGCCTATCTTTCTGGACCATCTTTTGCCGACGAAGTAAATCGCGCTTTGCCATGCGCCCTTGTGGTAAGCTCAAAAAATAGCGATATCGCGAAAGAATTCAGCGAATTTTTCCCATCGTTTATGAAAGCTTACACAAGCGGCGACGTAATCGGGGCTGAAATTTGCGGTGCATATAAAAATGTAATCGCAATTGCTGGCGGGATTTGCGACGGGCTAGGTCTTGGCAACAATGCAAGAGCGAGTTTGATTTCGCGCGGATTGATCGAAATGGATCGTTTTGGATCGTTTTTTGGTGCAGCAAATGAGACATTTTTGGGATTAAGTGGCGCTGGGGATCTATTTTTGAGTGCCTCTAGCAACCTTTCGCGCAACTACCGCGTGGGATTTGCGTTGGCAAATGGACGCAAAATAGACGAAATTTTACGCGATTTAGGCGAAGTAGCAGAAGGTGTGGCAACGGCAAAAGCGATAGTAAAAATCGCAAATGAGTGGCAAATTTACACTCCAATAGCACGCGAAGTCGCGCTGATAATTGATGGGAAAAGCCCAAAAACTAGCGTTCAAGATCTCTTAAAGCACGCAAAATCATAGCGCGAAAATGCCGAAATTTGCCCTTGGCACGAGTTTAAGAGCAATAAAAT
>CAUUFG010000015.1:0-20818 GCA_963544335.1 uncultured Campylobacter sp. | reverse complement strand
GCCTTTATTAGATCAAAATCCGCGCTAGTTGTATTAAATTGCGAGCGATTAAATGTGCGTTGGCGTTTGGCGAGCTGGGCTGTGTGAGTGCTGATTAGTTCTACTAATTTTTCAAGCGAAATTTCGCCATCTAAAAACTGCGCGCACTCTTTTAAACCGATCGATTTTAACGCTTTCGCATCGCGCCCAAACTCCGAAAACAGCGCACGCGCCTCATCAATCAACCCGCGCTCAATCATCAAATTTGTCCGCGCTAAAATTCGCTCACGAATCTCATCTTTATCGCGTAAAATTTCAAAAATTTTCAAATTTTTAATCACAGGCTCAGCCGTATTTTCACGCAAAAATTTGCTCGGCGCAAAGCCACAAAATTTAAAAATACTAAACCATTTTTGCAACCGAAATGTATCATTTGCGCTAAATTTTGCCACAAATTCCGCGTCATTTTCTTGCGCCAAAGCCCAAATTTCATCATTGCTAGGAAATTCATCAAAATCAGGAATTTGGGGCGCAAGCCCGCTCAAAAGTGCTTTTAAATAAAACCCGCTTCCGCCAGTGATTATCAAATTTACACCGTTTTTTAGCGCAAAATCACGCGCCTTTAAATACTCTCTCACAAAATCCCCTGCGCTAAATTTTTCATTTGGCTCTACCAAATTTACCCCAAAATGCCGAATCTCACGCAGTTCATCGGCGCTTGGCTTCGCACTTGCGATGTCTATTTTACGATAAACACAAAGCGAATCCAGGCTCAAAATTACGCCGCCATTTTCGCGCGCAATCTCTAATGCAAGGTCGCTTTTACCGCTTGCCGTTGTGCCAATAATCGCAAATTCGCTCATTTTTCGTCTCCTAAAAATTTGGATTTTATCTTAAATCGTGTAAAATGTCGCCCCAAAAAGGGGTAAAAATGGGGAAATTTAAACAAATTTTATCTGACATTAATGAGCTTATCGTTTTTAAACACTCGATTTTTGCGTTGCCGTTTATATTTTGCGCGATGATTGTTGCGTCTTTTTTACAAAATAAGACGATATTTTTTGGCGTAAAACTGCTTATTTTGGGGCTAATTTGCGCTGTTAGTGCACGAAGTTTTGCGATGGCGTTTAATCGCTTGGTTGATGAAGATATTGATAAATTTAATCCACGTTGTTCTTCGCGTCCGAGTGTCGATGGGCGCATTGGACGGCTAAATTTGATGCTTTTTATCACGCTAAATGCGTTGATTTTTATTGGCGCGTCGTATTTTGTAAATTCTTTGGCGTTTGCGCTCTCTTTTCCGATTTTATTGATTTTGGGCGGATATTCGCTTTTTAAGCGTTTTAGCGAGATGGCGCACGTTGTTTTAGGATTTTGCCTTGGGCTTTCGCCAATTGCTGGAGCTGTTGCTGTAAGTGGCGAGATACCGCTATTTTCGGTGCTTTTGTGCTTTGGCGTGATGTTTTGGACGGCTGGATTTGACGTGCTTTATTCGTTACAAGATTTAGAATATGACCGCGAAAATGGGCTGTTTTCTATCCCGTCAATCTATGGCGAAAAAGCGGCGATGTTTTTGGCGAAAATCTTTCATTTTACTTGCGTTTTATTTTGGTTTTGCTTTGCGATGAGTGCAAATTTGGGCGTTGTGGGCTTTATTGGGGTTGGCATATCGGCTGTGATTTTATGCGCAGAGCATATTATCGTCGCGCGTGATTTTTCTAAGATTGACCGCGCGTTCTTTACGCTAAATGGATATTTAGGTATAATGTTTTTTCTTTTTGTGCTAATTGATTTGCTAATTAGGAGTTAAATATGGAGAGTCTTATTATTTTAGTTTTGTGTGTAATTTTGCTGATTATTTTGGTTGTTTTTTATATCAAAGATAAACAAAGCGATGAAAAATTTGCGCGATTTGATCAGGTTTTAACAGATAATATGCAAGATACATTTCTCCTAAAAAAAGAGATTGAAAAGGTAAAAGAGCTCATAAACGATATGGAAATAGGCGATTTATCAGTGCATATTGATGCGGAAATCGATGCAAAATTAATGCCGATTATCAAAAATTTACAAGCGATTCAAGATTTAATCAACAAACACTAAATGGATTTAAAATTAAACGAAATTTTTCACAGCGTTCAAGGCGAGGGGAAATTTAGCGGTAAAAACGCGATTTTTGTGCGCTTTAGTGGTTGCAATCTTGATTGCGTTGGCTTTGGAGTGCGCGCTATTTCGCCAAAAACTGGCGAAATTTTACTAGGTTGCGATACTCAGCGCGCGGTAAAAACAAAACATTTTGATTATGAAATCGTGCGAAATAAAGGGCAAATTTTAGATAAAATAGATGAAATTTGCATGAGAATTTATCAAAACACCGCTTGTTTAAATTTAAACGAAAAATTTAATATGAGCTTGAATAGTTTAGGCATAACATCAAGTAGAAATTTGAGTAAAATTTCATCAAATTTAAACGCGCATTTGCGTCCGATCGTCATAATCACCGGTGGCGAACCGCTCATTTATCACAAAAACGAGCTGTTTTACGAAATAATCGGCGAAGTTTTGGCTAGAAATTTGGCCGTACATTTTGAGACAAACGGCACAATCGCGCCAGAATTTGATAAATTTCCACTCTATAAAAAGTGCATTTTTGCCATCAGCCCCAAGCTTTCAAACTCAGGCGCAAACGCAAAAATCAGACGAAATTTTAACGCGCTAAACATAATCGCACAAAATGCAAAAGATAGCTTTTATAAATTTGTCATTTCGCGCGAAAATTTTGATGAAATTTGGCGCGAAATCGTCGAAATTTTATGCGTCGCACCTAATGAAATTTATCTAATGCCACAAGGCGCGACAAAAGATGAGCTAGCTAAAAACGCCGAATTTGTCTTTGAAATTTGCACAAATTTTGGACTAAATTACTCAGACCGCGTGCATATTCGCGTGTTTAACGACAAGGAAAAGGTATGATTATCAGAAAGCTTTATGACTTTGAAAATGCCCATATTGTGCGCTTTTGTAGCTCGCGCAGATGTCGCACGAGTTTGCACGGGCACTCTTATAAATGCGAAGTTTTACTCAAAGCCGACGCGCTTGATAATGCTGGAATGGTCTATGATTTTGGCTTGATGAAATTTGGCATAAAGAGCATAATTGATAGTTTTGATCACGCTACGACGATTTTTAGCGAAGATGATGAGCGTTATATTGCCGATATCAAACGTCACTCTTTGCGCTGGATAGAGATCCCATTTAATCCCAGCGCAGAGCAGTTTTCGCGCATATTTTTCGCGTTGATTGATCGCTATTTAAGCCTAAGTAAAATGCAAAACGGCGAACGTGGCGTCAGGCTTTATAGCATCATCATTCATGAAACAAAAAGTGGCTACGCGCAGTGCTTTCGCGAAGATGTAGAGAATGAAAATATGGGAAAAATCGAGCTAGAAAAGATCAAATTTAGCGATGAAATTCGCGCTGAATGGGAAGATGAATATATGTTTGAAAAGATGCTTTGCAAGGCGGAGTTTGTCTTGCCAAAAGAGTGCTAAATTTGCAAAATTTGGAGTAAATTTTAGATCTATTTAGGATAAAAAATGAAATTTAATAAATTTATTTGGAAAATTCTCTTTGTGGGCGTGATTTTATCTATATTTACTGGCTGTGATAACAAAGAAGAAGGGCCACTAAAAACACAAAATATCAGCGAAAATCCGCCAAGTGACGTGCCGATTGCCAAAAATGACGAAAATATCACAATCGACGTTCAAAATCCGCCCGTCCCACCAAGCGAATAAGGGGTTAAAATGGAGTATGTTTTTACCGAGGCGTTAAAATTTCACGCTTTTTTCGCATATGTTTTTACTGCGCTAACGCTCATTTTGGGCGGGCTTGTCGCGCTTAGACAGACAAAAAAGTATGTCCGCAGGATTAGGCTTTTTTTGCCGACATATTATGCGATCGGCGCGGCGATTTTTACGACTGGCGGATTGCTTTGGGCGATACAAAATTTCGCGCTAAATTTTGGTGTGATTTTTATGATTTTTGCATTTTTGGGCGCGATTGGGCTAAATGCAATCGGATTTAAAAAGTTAAAAATCGCCTATAAAACCGACGATTTTCGCGCATACAAAATCACGATGGCAAAGCTTTTGAGCGCGGTTTTGGTGCTATTAATAGGAGCGTGTTTGGTATGAAATTTTTTTATAATCAAAGTGCTGGGAGCGATTTTATTGAGCTTTGTGGCGATGCGTTTTTGCATTTAAAGGCAAGGCGCATCAAAGTTGGCGAACGAATAGATGTGAGAAATTTGCGCGATAATTACAACTATATTTATGAAATCACGCAAATTTCGAGGCGTGAGGCAAATTTGAGCCTTGTTTTTAAACACAGCGTTGTGGAAAATTCCAAAGCAAATTTAAGAACAAATTTCAACACAAACGCGCAAAATATAACAAAAAATTTAGATATAAACTTAAATCAAATTCCCACGCAAATTTTAACCTCAAATCGCGATAATTTCGAAATTGCGTGGGCATGTGTTGAAAGTAGCGTCATAGAAAAAACTCTACCTAGCTTAAACGAAATGGGCGTTGATGTTTTGCACCTTGTTTATTGCGATTTTTCACAAAAAAATGTCCGCTATGATATGGATAGATTTGAGCGAATTTTGATAGGTTCATGTGAACAATGCGGAAGAAATTCGCTAATTAAAATCGAAATTTGGCAAAAATTTGATGATTTTATCGCCAAATTTGATAATGTTGCTTTGATTGATTTTGGCGGGGAAAATTTAGAAAAAAGCGAAGATGAAATTTTATTTATCGGCGCAGAAGGCGGTTTTTCTCAACACGAAAGAGCGAAAATCAAGCGCAAATTTGGACTAAACTCGCCAAATATTTTGCGCTCAAATACAGCAATTATTAGCGTTTGTGCAAAAAAATTACTTTAAAAATTTGTAATTTGAGCCAATTTGTTGTATAATCCGCGACTTTGTAAAATCTCTCCCAAATAAAGGATAAAAAATGAAAAAAGACATTCATCCAGCTTATGAAACCACAAAAGTTACGTGCGCTTGTGGCAACACTTTTGAGACACGTTCAAACAAACAAGAGATTCGCGTTGATATTTGTAGCGAGTGCCATCCGTTTTTCACAGGTAGCGAAAAAATCGTAGATAGCACAGGTCGCGTTGATAAATTCAAGAAAAAATATGGAATGAAATAGTTGCTCTATTTTGTTCCTACTCCGATAGGAAATCTAGCCGATATCTCGTATCACGCGCTAGAAATTTTGCAAAAAAGCGAGATTATTTTATGCGAAGACACCAGAGTCGGCAAAAAACTTCTCTCGCTTTTATCTTCTAAATTTGATATAAATTTTGGCGAGAAATCATTTTTTTCAGTTCATTCTCACAACGAAACAGCTTTTTTATCTCAAATTGATACACAAATTTTGCGCGAAAAAGATTGTGTTTTTATGAGCGATGCTGGTATGCCTTGCATCTGTGATCCAGGGCGCGAAATCGTAAATTTTGCACTAAAAAACGATATAAAATATGAAATTTTAACGGGCGCAAACGCTACGATTTTAGCCGTTGCAGCAAGCGGAATTATCGAAAAAGAGTTTGTTTTTTTAGGTTTTTTGCCAAACACAGGCGCACAGCGCAAAATCGCAATCCAAAATGCACTAAATTTAAGCGTTCCTTGTGTGATTTATGAATCACCAAAGCGCATTTTACAGCTTATAGAAAATTTTGCCAAAATCGCCCCTGAACGCGAAATTTTTTTAATCAAAGAGGCGACGAAAAAATTTGAAACCAAATTTCGCGCAAACGCAGAAGAAATGGTGCAAATTTTAAGCAGAGCAAATTTGAGTGGCGAGTGGGTTTGCGTGGTGGATAAATCGCCAAATTTAGCGTGCGAAACCATCACTTGCGATGAAATTTTAGCTCTTGATATCCCACCAAAGCAAAAAGCCAAACTTTTAGCCAAAATTACAGGCGAAGATGTCAAAAAAATTTATGAAAAACTCACAAAATAAATAAAAATTTTAACTCTATTTCGCTATTATTCCCGCCATGGTAATTTACGGAAAACAACTATTTTTACATTTAATAAAAAATCATAGCGACAAAATCGTCCAAATTTACCTTGCGAAAGAGTGCGACAAAAGGCTTTTTAGCCAAATTTCTAAATTAAACAAAAAAATTATAAAAGTCGATAATCAAAAAGCGCAAGCGTTAGCCAAAGGCGGAAATCACCAAGGATTTTTGTGCGAAGTAAGAGAATTTAATTTCGCCACATTTTCACAGATCAAAAGTGGAAATTTCGTCGCTATTTTATATGAATTAACAGACATCGGAAATATAGGCGCAATCATTCGCACAGCCCATGCGCTAGGTGCTAGCGGTGTTTTAATAATTAATAAAAACGCTTCAAATTTAACACAAGAAAAGCAAGATGCCAAAATGCAAGGCGTAATTCGCGCTAGTTCGTGTGCAGCATATGAAATTCCTGTTTGCGCTGTTTCAAACGGGCTTGACGCGTTAAATGAGCTAAAACAGGCTGGATTTTCGCTCATTTCGACACAAATGGACGGCGAAAATATAAACAAAATAAAACCGAATTTAAAGCAAAAAGTCGCGCTAATCATGGGAAATGAAGGCGAAGGTCTGCCACAAAAAGTTAGCGCAAAATCCGATTTTAAGGTCGGAATCAAGATGAAAAATAGTTGGGATTCATTAAACGTAAGTGCCGCATTTGCAATATTGTGCGATAGGATAATAAATGAATAACCAATCTAAAAAGAAAGATGCAATAAAAGAGCTTTCAAATTTAAATATAAACGAAATTTCAGATAAAACAAACATCGACAGCGCGTGCTTAAAGGCGATTTTATCCAGCGATTTTGAGTTTTTGCTTGGCAAAAATGTTCGCGCTTATATTAAAATTTTAGAGCGCGAATATAGTGTTGATTTAGGCGAATGGATGGGAAATTTTGATGAGTTTTGCAGACAAAATTCAACCTCTTCACAGGCAATACCTATCCCGATTTACCGCGAAAATATCTATAAAAAAGAGTCGCAAGGTGGCGAAAAATGGCTCATTTTATTGCTTAGCATAGCTGTAATTATCGGCGCGATTTTCTACTTTAAACTCTACCGAATTTTTGATCTCTTCCTAGACAAAAACGACACAATCGAATACACAAAAACACAAATCGTAGAAAAAGTCGAAAATAATCTCATAAAAGTCGGTGTCTCTGTGCCAAAATTTGATGAAAACAATTCGCTAATTGGCGTAACGCAAGACGAAAACAAAAGCCTAAATGCGCTAGATAAGAGCATAATCAAGCAAGATGAAAATTTAAGTAGCGATCAAAACGCGACTAATAATGCCGAAAAAACGCAAATTTTAAAAGCCCAAATTTTGCCTAAAAACCAACTATATGTAATGATAACGGATTTAGAACTATTAAAAAAACGTGGCGTTTTAGTCGATAAAGCGTTGGATTTAAATTTGAGCAAAGAGCAGTTAATTTCGGCCGCGCACTCAAATTTCGTGCTAAAATCTGGCGACACAAACGAGACTGAATTTAAAGGAAAAGATAGAGTTAGGTTTCATATAAAAAATGGCGAAATTAAACAAATTTCAAGCGATGAGTATCAAAGATTACAAAAGGTAAAATAAAAGGAGCAAAAATGTTTGATGAGATTAGATTTAACACAATTGAGCGACTACCAAATTACGTATTCGCCCAAGTAAATGCGATCAAAATGGCAGCGCGTAGACGTGGCGAGGATATTATCGATTTTTCTATGGGAAATCCAGATGGACGCACACCTCAACACGTAATAGACAAGCTTTGCGAAAGCGTCCAAAAAGACAAAACGCACGGATATAGCGTATCGCAAGGAATTTACAAACTCCGCCTAGCGTGTGCTAATTGGTACAAGAAAAAATACAATGTAGATTTAGATCCAGACACCGAAATCGTCGCCACAATGGGATCAAAAGAGGGCTTTGTGCATCTAGCGATCGCGGTTGTAAATCCTGGCGACACAGCCATAATCCCAGATCCTTGTTATCCTATTCACTCGCAAGCGTTTTTGATAGCGGGCGGAAATGCAGCCAAATTTGCGCTCAAATTTGATGATGAGTTTAATTTGGATCAAACGGCGTTTTTCGATGATTTGCAAAAGGTATTTAACGAAAGCGTTCCAAAACCCAAATTTGTCGTTGTAAATTTCCCACACAATCCAACAACAGCGATCGTAGATAAGAGCTTTTACGAGCGCTTAGTTGCATTTGCCAAAAAAGAGCGTTTTTATATTATCTCCGATATCGCTTATGCCGAGCTTGCATTTGATGGGTATAAAACGCCTAGCATTTTTGAAGTAGATGGCGCAAAAGACGTCGCGGTAGAGACATACACACTCTCAAAAACATACAACATGGCCGGCTGGCGTATCGGCTTTGTAAGCGGAAATAAAAAACTAATCGCCGCACTAAAAAAGATAAAATCTTGGTTTGATTATGGCACATTTACACCGATTCAAGTAGCAGCCACCGTCGCCCTTGATGGTCCACAAGAGTGCGTAAGCGAGATTGCCCAGAGATATCGCAAGCGCAGAGATGTGCTAGTAGATGCGTTTTGTAGCGCTGGATGGGACGTCAAGCCATCACACGCGTCAATGTTTGTTTGGGGTAAAATTCCCGAAAAAGTATCAAATTTAAAGAGCCTAGAGTTTTCAAAACAGCTATTAACACAAGCCGGCGTGGCTGTTAGCCCTGGTGCTGGATTTGGCGCAGCTGGAGATAACTACGTGCGAATTGCTCTTATCGAAAACGAAGCACGTATTCATCAAGCTGCTAGAAATATCAAAAAATATTTAAAAGACATATAATGCGTGTAGCGATTTTAGGCGTAGGGACGGTCGGTAGCGAAGTTGTAAATGTCTTACGCGAAAATAAAGCCATCATAAAAGCAAGAGCGGGGGTTGAAATTTCTCCCGTCATTGGTGTAGTGCGCGATAAGACAAAAGCACGAAATTTAGGCGCGGAATTTGAAATTTCAGATGATTTAGATAGCGTAGTAAAGAGCGATGATATTGATGTTTTTGTTGAATTAATGGGTGGCGTGCAAAAGCCCTATGAGATAGTAAAATCACTACTTTTACGCAAAAAAGCTATCGTCACAGCAAATAAAGCGTTGTTGGCTTATCACAGATATGAACTGCAAAATTTATGTCGCGATGTTTCGTTTGGCTATGAGGCATCTGTTGCCGGTGGAATACCGATTATTAGGGCTTTGCGCGATGGACTTAGCGCAAATAAAATCGAAAAAATAGTAGGTATTTTAAACGGTACTAGCAACTACATTTTGACGAACATGGTAAAAAACGACATCAAATTTCAAGATGCATTAAAACAGGCTCAAATTTTAGGCTACGCAGAGGCTGATCCGACGTTTGACATCGGTGGATTTGATGCGGCGCACAAGCTTTTGATTCTCTCTAGTATTGCATTTTGCGCGGAGGCGACGCCTGAGGATATTTTAATTGAGGGTATCGAAAACATTACCGCTGATGATATATATTTTGCTGGCGAATTTGATTACACAATAAAACTTCTTGCAATCGCAAAAAAAATAGACGACGCAGTAGAAATTCGGGTCCATCCAGCCCTAATTGATAAAAATAATATGATCGCAAAAGTAGATGGCGTGATGAATGGAGTTGCGATTTTTGGCGATGCGATGAGCGAGAGTCTATATTATGGACCAGGTGCTGGCGGAAAAGCGACGGCGAGTGCGGTAATTAGCGATTTAATCGATGTTGCGCGCGGGATAAATAAACCGATGCTTGGCTACAAACTAGCAAATTTGAGCGCACCAAAAGTGCTAAAAAGCGATGAAATTTCTACTAAATACTACTTGCGATTAAAGGTTGCAGACGAGATTGGTGTTTTGGCAAAAATCACGCGCATAATGAGCGAAAACAGTATCTCAATCGATAGCTTTTTGCAAAAATCACGCACATCATCAGAACAATTGCCAACACTATTTTTTACGACACATAGATGCAAAGAGGCAAATATCAAGCGTGCAAGCGAAATTTTAAGCAGAGAAAATTTCATCAAAGAAAGACCATTTATGATACGAATCGAAGGCTAAATTTGGGGCTAAAAAACTATCTTTTTGGTTTTGACGCCGAAAATATTGCGACCAAATTTCTACAAAAAAACGGCTTTGAAATAATCGAACGCAACTTTCACAGCCGTTTTGGCGAGATCGATATCATCGCTCACAAAGACGAAATTTTACACTTCATAGAGGTTAAAGCTACAAGTAAAAATTACGAAACAGCCTACAGAATAACCCCCACAAAACTATCAAAAATCATCAAAACACTAAATTTTTATTTCACACAACATAAAATAAATTTAAACTACCAAATTGATGCTATTTTAATCAATAATCAAAATTGTCAATTAATCGAAAATATCACGCAATAAAGGCGTTTTTGATAGATTTTATTTACAAAAGTTATTGTATAATCGCGCATCTTAAAATTAAAGGAGACCCTATGGGAAAATATATCGAAGTTACATCAGAGAATTTCTCTATCACAAAAGAGGGCGTTGCGCTCGTAGATTTTTGGGCGCCTTGGTGCGGACCTTGCAGAATGTTAGGACCTGTTATTGAAGAGTTAGCGGGTGATTTTGAAGGCAAAGCTAAAATTTGCAAAGTAAATACAGACGAAAATCAAGATCTAGCCGTAGAATTTGGAATCCGCTCAATACCTGCAATTTTAATATTCAAAGATGGCGTATTAAAAGAACAGATGGTTGGCGTTCAATCAAAACAAATTCTTGCAAGCAAAATCAACTCACTTTTATAATTGTTTCAAGGGCGAATTTCGCCCTTTTTTACTCTTTTTATCTCAAATTTAGGAGAAATTCAATGTTAGATTTAGCTATTATCGGTGGCGGACCTGCTGGACTTAGCGCAGGATTATACGCGACACGCGGTGGGCTTAAAAATGTCGTTATGTTTGAAAAAGGTATGCCCGGCGGACAAATCACATCAAGCAGCGAAATGGAAAACTATCCAGGCGTAGCGCAAGTGCAAGATGGACTAAGCTTTATGCAACCTTGGCTCGAACAATGCACAAGATTTGGCTTAAAACACGAAATGGCGGGCGTTGCGCGCGTAGCCAAAAATTCAGACGGATCATTTGACATCACATTAGATGATGGCTCAAAACAAAGCGCAAAATCTCTCATCATCGCAACAGGTTCTGAACCTCGTCGCGCAGGTTTTAAAGGCGAAGATGATTTTTTTGGCAAAGGCGTTAGCACTTGCGCTACGTGCGATGGATTTTTCTACAAAGGCAAAGAAGTGGCCGTTTTAGGCGGTGGCGATACTGCGCTTGAAGAGGCTCTTTATCTAGCAAATATCTGCGCTAAAGTCTATTTAATCCATCGTCGTGATGAGTTTCGCGCTAGTCCGACAACAACGCAAAAAGTAAAAGAAAATCCAAAAATCGAACTAATTTTAAATGCAAACGTACAAGAGGTAAAAGGCGATGATAAAAACGGATTAAATTTGGTTATTGTTAAATTTAACGACGGCACAACAAGAAATTTAGAAGTTCCAGGAATTTTCACATTCGTCGGGCTTAATGTACGAAACGAGGTAATAAAAGACGAAAACGGCAAATTTATCTGCGACATGACTTCAAATGGTCAAATCGTTGTAAATTTAAAAATGCAAACATCTATCCCAGGGCTTTTTGCAGCTGGCGACATACGTCAAGACGCACCAAAACAAGTCGTCTGCGCCGCAGGAGATGGCGCGATAGCTGGGCTTGGCGCGATAGCCTACATAGAGAGCTTGAAAAAATGATACGCGTCGGAATTCACGGCGCAAGCGGTAAAATGGGGCGCATGATTGAAGAGTGTTTAAAATCAGATGGAAATTTGGCCGTAGTTGGAGCCAAATTTGACAAAGATAGTGGAAATTTAGATGATTTATTTAAAAATTCGGATGTAATTATCGATTTTTCTAGTCCGAGCGGAACGCAAAATTTACTAAATTTCGCCATGAAAAATCCAAAACCTCTTTGCATCGGCACAACAGGACTTGATGAATCTACGCTAAATTTAATTGATGAGTGCGCCAAATTTATGCCGATTTTATACGCGACAAACACAAGCCTCGGCGTGGCTGTGCTAAATAAATTAGCAAGCGACGCGGCGAAAATTTTACGCGAATTTGATTGCGAAATAGTAGAAATGCACCATCGCCACAAAAAAGATGCGCCAAGCGGAACGGCTCTAACATTAGCTAGTCACGTCGCCGATGCGCGCGGGCTTGATCTAAATTCGGTCCGCATTAGCGGTCGCGACGGACAAATCGGCGCAAGAAGCAAAGACGAAATCGCAGTAATGTCCTTGCGCGGGGGCGATATTGTGGGGAGTCACCGAGTTGGATTTTATAACGAAGGCGAATTTATTGAGCTTAGTCACACTGCCACTTCGCGTGCGACATTTGCAAACGGCGCAATAAAAGCCGCGCTTTGGCTCACAAAGCAACAAAACAGCAGATACAGCATAAATGATTGCTTAGGGGTTTAAAATGTGTTCAATTGTTGGAGTTATAAATTCGCCTCAAGCAGCGCACACCGCCTATTACGGGCTATTTTCGACGCAACATCGCGGACAAGAAGCAAGCGGAATAAGCGCTAGCTTTAATCATCACATAAAGACAATAAAAGGTAGCGGTTTAGTTACCGATGTGTTTAAAAAGTCCGATTTTGAGCTACTTCGTGGTAATATCGCAATCGGACACAATCGCTACTCAACCGCAGGAAGAGATAGTGTAAAAGATGCCCAGCCAGTAAGCGCAAACTACGCTTTGGGCGAAATTTCAATCGTGCATAACGGAAATTTAATCAATAAAAACGAAGTCCGCGATAATCTAATCTCACAAGGCGCGATTTTTCACTCCAATATGGACACAGAAAATATTTTGCACCTAATCGCCCGCTCGCGCGCATCTCATCTAAAAGATCGCATAATCGAGGCGATTAAAATGTGCAAAGGTGCTTATTGTTTGCTTATTTTAAGTCGCTCAAAAATGTTTGCCCTGCGCGATCCAAACGGCGTAAGACCGCTAAGTATCGGGCGTTTAAAAGATGGCGGATATATCGTCGCTAGCGAAACGTGCGCGTTTGATCTAGTTGGAGCTGAGTTTGTGCGCGATGTAAAACCTGGCGAAATGGTAACTTTTGAAGAGGGCAAAAGCGAATTTAGCTCGCAAATGCTTTTTGAAAATGATGAGATTGACCCGCGAATTTGCGCATTTGAATATATCTATTTTGCGCGACCTGATAGCGTTGTTGAGGGTAAAAATGTCCATAAAATCAGGCGTCGTTTGGGCGAAATTTTAGCCAAAAAATGCGCCGATTTAAAGGCGGATTTAGTCGTACCTGTGCCTGATAGTGGTGTCCCGGCTGCGCTTGGCTACGCACATGCAAGTGGTGTGCCATTTGAGATGGCGATCGTTAGAAATCACTATGTTGGGCGCACGTTTATCGAACCAACGCAAGAGATGAGAAATTTAAAAGTGAAGCTAAAGCTAAACCCGATGAGCGAAATTTTGCGCGATAAAGAGATTGTAGTCATCGATGATAGCATCGTTCGCGGAACAACAAGCAAAAAGATCGTAGAGCTTTTACGCCACGCAGGAGCTAAAAAAATTCACATGCGAATCGCCGCGCCACAGATTAAATTCCCAGAAATTTACGGCATCGATACGCCAACGAAAGCCGAACTAATCAGCGCACAGATGAATACAGATGAGCTATGCAAATTTATCGGCGCGGATAGTTTGGAGTTTTTGAGCATTGATGAACTTATTTTGGGGCTTGGGGACGAAAGAAAATACTCGCTCGTTAGCTTTGATGGGGATTATTTTATTAAATAACCCACCATCCATCACATGGATATATTTTATAATATAAAATTTCTTAACCATCACAGAATTAATCCCCATTCAAATCTTTTTTATTTGATAATTTTTTTCTTTGCAACAGCTTTGAGATATACTCGCCGATGAAATTTTTGAAAAATTTTAATCATTTTAACGCAAATCTTAAAGGCTATCTAAAGAAATAATTTATATCCTGCGTCAAAAGGTAATTAAAACGGATTAATTTATGGGTTTAAATTTTTTAAGAAGTTTTGTAAAATATCTCCTTTTTGAGCGAAAATATCTCACAAGATTTATATTAAGAGATCAAGTTTATTCAAAATCTTAAAATTTCTATTTCATGGCGCAAACTTTTAAATTTTTCTCTACCAAATTGAACGTATATTTGTGTGCCAAATTCTCATAAACAAAACAATATTTCATATTAATTTTTTTTTAATTTCTACATTAAAAATAATATTTTTAATTATAAATTAAGCTTATTTAATACAAAATAATTTTTAATATTATATTTTAAATTTAGGGGGTAAATTTTGAGTGTTTTTAGAGTGAAAACGTTTCCGCCAAATGCGCATAGTCGTGGCGAAAACACTGGGGCAAATTTCGAAGGAACATACCGCAAAGGCGAATTGCGCGGTATCATTAAAATAAATCAAGATAATTGCGTTGGTTGCGATACCTGTAGGCGATTTTGTCCGACAGATGCGATAAAAGGTACGCTTGGAACCGCGCATAAAATCGAACAAAATTCTTGCGTAACCTGTGGACAGTGTCTCATAAATTGCCCTTTTGGCGCAATTGAACAGATGAGTTTTGTTGATGAAGTAGTCGCAAAACTAAACGACAAAAATAAATTTGTCGTCGCCCACCCATCACCTTCGGTGCGCGTCTCTCTTGCTGAGGAATTTGGTGCTAAACCAGGCACAATCACCATCAACAAAATGTATAATGCCTTTGAGGCGGCCGGTTTTCATATGTATGATGTAAATTTTAGTGCAGATCAGACCATTCTAGAAGAGGGCACAGAGCTAATCAAAAAGATAAAATATTGGATTTTGGGTGAGCGTGGAGCTGAGTTTGAACGCATAAAATCCCATCCGCTTCCGCATTTTACCAGCTGTTGTCCTGCGTGGGTCAGAAATGCCGAGATTTTTTACCCGCAAATTATTCCTCATATATCAGGTGCAAAATCCCCAATCCAAATGGGCGGACCATTAGCCAAAGCGTGGGCGTCTCGTTTTGTATGGCATAAAGATCCTAGAGATATTTTTATGGTTGCTGTAACTCCTTGCACAGCAAAAATTTATGAGGCTTCTCGTCCTGAGTTTAACTCTGCGTATAAATTTTTACTTAAAAACGGTGATATTCCGGCTGATACACCATCGTTTTCAGATATAGATGCCGTTTTAACAGCGCGAGATTTTGCCGAAATTTTACGTCAAAAAGGTATAAATCCGCTTGATATGAGCGACGAATTTCCTAATCAGACGATGAATGTTTATACAGGTGCAGGGACGATTTTTGGTAATAGCGGTGGCGTAATGGAGGCCGCATTGCGTACGGCATATTTTATATTAAGTGGCAATGAGTTGCGAGATCCTGATCTTACGCCTGTGCGCGGATATGATAATGATCTAACACAAGCCGTAATTCCAATCCCATTAAAAGATTATGGTGGGCGCATTTTAGAATTAAAAGTCGCAGTGGTAAATGGTGCGTCAAGAAATTTGGGCGAAATTTTAAAACAGATCACAAATGAGCAAGAAAAGTATCATTTTATCGAAGTTATGAATTGCCCTGGCGGATGTATAAATGGTGGCGGACAGCCAATACAAGCAATGGGGACATCGTGGTTACATCCGCTTTTACCCCTGCCTTTAAGAGCATAAATTTCTAAAAATTTAAGTTTTTCAAAGGTCAAATTTTTACAACACATAAAGGGAGGAAAATTATGAAATTTATTGAAAAATCAAACAAAAAGCTGTTTTCTAGGCGAGATTTTTTTAAGGTCAGTGGCGTACTTACAGCCACTCTTGCAATTAGTGGATATGCGATAACAGATATCATTAAAAAACGAAAATCACACATCACGCTTCGTCAAGCAGGTCTTTACAAAGACGACAAACGCTGTCAAAGTAACAAGCTTACCAGCTCACATCAAAATCCAAGCTGTATGCGCGTTTATTCAGATTTAAAAACCGAACCAATGGGTGAAATAGCAGAAGAGCTTTTACATACCGATGCTTATTTTGATAGAACAAATTTGATTTTATTAGGAGAAAAAAATGCGTGAAGTTATGAAATTTCCACTCTCAGAACAAGTATTTCATCTTGTAAATTTAATCACATGGACGATACTTTTTATAAGTGGCGCGTTGATATATTTTAAACTCATTAGCACTCAAATGGTTGAACTATTAATGGATTTTCATATCGCTATCGCTGTAATTTTTACACTAAATTTTATAGGTTTTATGACTTTAAATTTTGATCGATTTGTTTTAATGCTACGAAATTTGCTTATTTGGGACGCTGATACTTTTGCATGGTTTAAAAATTTAGGTGGTTATCCTAGAAGGCTTTTTGGGATTAAATTCGGTAGTGAAAAAACAGCACCACAAGGAAGATTTAACGCTGGACAAAAAGGCGCATATCTTATATTTATTTTTGCGATTTTTACTCTTACGCTTAGCGGTTGGTTGCTATTTTTGTTTCCGGGTGCGATCGGCAAAATAGCTTTTAAATTTTTATTTTATTTTCACGTTTTTGCTGGTATTTTTGTGTCTGTGATGGTCTATTTAGTCCATATGCCTATGGCTATTTTAAATACGCAAGATTTCCGCGCCATGTTTTCATTAGGTAATGGAAAAATTTCGATAGAAGATGCAAAAGAACATTCGCCAAAATGGGTTGATAACGATTTACAAGGGGTGGAAAATGTCTTGGACAAAAGATAGATATAACGCTATTTTAGAGTGGATAAAGAAAAATAAATATCAAAATTTTATCAATGAGTTAGAAATTTATGGAATTTTATCGGATACGAACAATCCAGAAAAATCAGCTGTGCGTGAAGTCATCGCAAAAGCGCGCGCGAATGCTACAAGTGGCAAAATGCTTAGCCCACGCGATACCGCAACTCTTTTAAACAATACTCATCATGAAATTTGGGAGGAAATTTTTGAGGCTGCAACATGGATAAAAGAGGAGGTTTATGGCGATAGGATGGTTTTATTTTCGCCACTTTATATCTCAAGCCCGTGTGTAAATGATTGCAAATATTGTGGATTTGCGACCTCAAATACGCACAATGAACAACAAATTTTAAAATCCGACGAACTTCAAGCTGAAGTAGAAGCGTTACTAGACATGGGGCAAAAACGCCTCATAGCAGTATTTGGCGAACACCCTAAAAGTGATTATAAATTTATAGCAGAATCTGTAAAGAAAATTTACTCTATTCGCAAAAATAATCTCTCTATACGTCGCGTAAATATCAACGCAGCACCACTTTTTGAAGATGAATATAAAGTAGTAAAAGCTGAAGGCATTGGCACTTTTCAGGTTTTTCAAGAGACTTATCATAGACCTACTTACGCCAAATTTCACCCGCAAAATACATTAAAAGGCATCTATGATTGGCGCGCTTTTTCTTTGCATCGCGCACTAAATGCGGGGCTTGATGATGTAGCAATAGGGGCTTTGCTTGGGCTTTATGATTATAAATTTGAAGTTTTAGGACTGCTTTATCATGCGATGAGTTTGGAGGCGAATTTTGGCGTGGGACCACACACAATATCATTTCCTCGCATCAAAAAAACTTCTGGCGCAACAAATGCAAATATGCCATATGCCATTAGCGATGAAGATTTTTTGCACGTAGTGGCGATTATTCGTTTGATGTGTCCTTTTACCGGCATGATTTTAACAGCGCGCGAAGAGGCAAATGTGCGTGATATCGCGATAAAACGTTGCGGAATTTCACAAATGGACGCCGGGACAAATATAGGCATAGGCGGATATGCACAAGCGGCTCGTAAAGCAAGGGAAAATTTGGGTATAAATGGCGAACACTTAGAAAAACAGCAATTTGCCATCGGCGATCATCGCTCTATTGACGAATTTGTTTTAAACATAATGAATAAAGGGCGAATCCCTAGCTTTTGCACCTCTTGTTATCGCGAAGGGCGCACGGGAGATCATTTTATGCCATATGCTAAAAATGCCAAAATCAAACATCTTTGTCTACCAAATGCTATTTTGACATTAAAAGAGTATCTATTAGATTATGGCTCTGAGGCTAGTAGAAATTTAGGCGAAAATGTAATTATTCCAAAATATTTGCGTGAGCTAGATGAGAACTCGCCTGCTCTTGCTACACAAGTGCGAAAGCTAATCGTTAGCATGGAAAATGGTGCACGAGACTGCCATCTGTGAAAAGCTACACAAAAACTAGCGATAAATTTGATGAGCGAAATTTTAAAGCTAGTTCATCTAAGATTTCTGTTTGCGATACAAAGAAATTTATCGATGAATTAGAGATAAATCACGAAATTTCGCTCTATAAATTAGAAAAAATTATCGCCGATGAGACAAATTTAGAGTATCTTTTTGCCGCCGCCGATCGGATAAGATGCAAATTTAGCGGACGCGATACACATTTAAAAGCCCTTATAGAGATCTCTAATATTTGTAAAAAAGAGTGCTTTTATTGCGGACTTCGCTCTGCAAATTTGACACTTAAGCGTTATAAAATGTCACCAAAACAAATTATTCAAATTGCGCGCGATGCTGTTGAGAGTGGCTATCATACGATCGTTTTGCAATCTGGTGAAAGTAACGCATATCACGATGATGTTTTGTGTGATATTATCGCTCAAATTCATGCGCTTGGTGCAAGAATCACTCTAAGCTTTGGCGAAAAGACCCCAAAACAATATCTTGCTTATCGCAACGCAGGGGCGAATCGCTATTTGCTCCGCATTGAGACGACTTCACGCATGTTGTATCGCAAATTTCATCCGTTTTCTAGTCTGCAAAAGAGAATTTCTTGCTTAAAAACATTGCAAAATTTAGGCTATGAGACTGGGAGTGGGCTACTTGTTGGATTGCCTGGACAAAATCCGCAAATTTTAGCAAGAGATCTCATATTTTTAAAGAAAAATGACTTTGATATGATTGGCATAGGTCCGTTTATTCCTGCACAAAATACGCCGCTTTTTGATGTGCCATTAAATACGATAAAAGCTCTGAATTTAGGGCTAAAAATTACAGCTTTGGCGCGCTTATTGCTACCTTGCGCTAATATCCCAGCCACAACTGCAATGGAGACTCTCTCACCAAATTTTGGACGAAAAAAAGCATTGCAAAGCGGAGCCAATGTTATTATGCCAGCGATCACAAGTGTTGAATTTGCAAAATTTTACGCGCTATATCCAAACAAATTTCACTTCCAAAATAGTGCGCACGAAATTTATACACGACTTGGATATTTTTTAGATGAAATTAAATCAAACATAGCTCAAAGCAACGGCGATAGCCAAAGATTTATAATCAGAAAGATGAAAAAATGAATGAAAATTTATGTAAATCATGCGTAAATACAAGAAACCCTAATTTAAATTCAAATATCAGTGCTGGTTCACGGATAAAAATCGGCATTTTTGGACGCGCTAATGTCGGAAAATCAAGCATTATGAATATGCTTTGCGCTCAAAATATATCCATCGTTTCACCAATTAGCGGTAGCACAAGCGATGGAATTCATAAAGCTTTTGAGATTGATGGCATAGGCGCGGTAAGCCTAATAGATACAGCTGGGATTTGCGATGAAATTTGTCAATCTGACCCGAATTTCAACACTCTTGCAAGTGTTGAAAATGAACTTTTAAGGCAAAAAAATAGCGCTAGTTTTGAAATTTTAGATGATGTAAGCGTGGCGATTTTAGTAATTACGGCGAAAACATGGGGTGCGCCAGAACAGACAATACTAAGCAAAATAGGCAAAAAACCTCTATTAATTTTGGTTAACAAAGTAGATGAAGCTCCGCTTAATAAAGATGTTTTAACACATATTAAAGCGCATAAATTTATCGAAATTTCAGCCAAAACAGGTCAAGGAAGAGATGAAATTTTTCGTGCTTTAAAATTAATTACGCCAAAAAATCGTCCGCGAATTTTAGCCGATATCGTGCGCCAAAACGAGCTTATTTTGCTTGTTACACCACTAGATGATGAATCGCCTGCTGATAGATTGATTTTGCCTCAATCACAAACGATTAAAGAGATTTTAGATGTTGGCGCAGATGCTATTATTACGCGTTTTAGCGATGTTGGAGCCATTTGTAAGAAATTTAACCCCAATCTTATTATTTGCGATTCATCGTGCGTGGCAGAGGTGATAAAAACTGCACCAAAAAACGTTAAAATCACGACATTTTCGATACTTTTTTCGCGTGCCAAAGGCGATTTTAATGAGTTTTTGCGCGGAGCACAGATGATAAAAAATCTACACGATAACGATAAAATTTTAATCGCCGAAGCCTGTTCGCACAATGCAAAAGATGGCGATATAGCGCGAGTAAAAATTCCAAATTTATTACGCAAAATTGGCGGAGATGGGCTGGAGTTTGCGTTTACAAATGGCAAAGATTTTCCGCCAAATCTTGCTGAATTTGCACTTGTGGTGCATTGTGGTGGGTGCATGATAAACGCACAAACAATGCAAAATCGCATCGCAAAGGTGAAAAACGCAGGAATTTGCGTGACTAATTATGGATTAGCGATATCGTTTTGTCAAGGCGTTTTAGGGCGCGTGGTGGAGATTTTTGAATAAAAATTTG
>CAUUFG010000014.1:0-21132 GCA_963544335.1 uncultured Campylobacter sp. | reverse complement strand
TGGATAAAAACGTGGCGCGAAAATGGCAAACAAAAGAGCGAAATTTTGCATTTGAGGTAGAATTTGGCTATGTTTTGGCTGATTGTTTTTATATTTATTGTTTGGTATTTTGTCTTTTCTGATGATAAAAATATTAAAAATTCAAATTTTGATTCGCAAGATGGACTAAATTTCCAAAAGCCAAATTTTACGATAAATGACGCCATTTTTTTTGTGAAACTTCTTGCCAAAGTTGCGCGTGCAAACGGCAAAGTAAAGCTAGAAGAGGCGCGTTTTGTCTCGCTTGTGTTAGATTATATCGAGCAAGATTTGGGAACTTCGCGACACAGAGAGTCACTAAAATACTACTTTAACGAGGCAAAAGACAGCGATGAAACTCCGCGCACAATCGCAATTATTTATAGAAAAAAACAGAATTTAAATCAGCAAATATGTCTTAATATTTTGTCGTTTTTGTTTGAGCTTGCTTGTATTGATGGTGAGTTAGATAAAAATGAAAGCTTGGTTTTGCGCGAAATTTGCGCTGGGTTTGGGTTTAACAATATCCAGATTCAAACAATTTTTGCCAAATTTCAACCAAAATTTGAGTACCAATATGGCAAAACATACTCTGACTTTAGTGATTTTTATGCTAAAAATGCTAATAAAAATTATCAAAATAAAGGCTCAAATTCTAGCTCGAATTATAAAAATTCAAGTGTAAAATTTGATCCTTATTCGGTGCTTGGAGTGCAAAAAGATGCTAGTTTTGAACAGATAAAAAAGGCATATCGCGCGATGGCTAGGCGTTTTCATCCAGATTTTTTAGGTCAGGGCGCAAGCGTAGATGAGATTACGCAAAGCACAAAAAAACTACAAGAGATAAACGAGGCGTATGAAATTTTAAAAGAGAAATTTGGGAGATAAAAATGATAGAAGATCCTATAAATAGTGTGATAGTTTTGAGCTTTTTTGTTTTACTTATCGTGGGCGTGATTTGGGTGTTGCGCTCACCAAAACAAGACGCAACTTCGCGTTTAAATTTAGATAAATTTTCGGATAAAAATGATGAAAAATCTAATTAAATTTATATTTTTTATATCTATTCTTGCGCTAAATTTAAGTGCGGAGAATTTTGACAATTTAAAAAAATTACAACAACTTTTTACAGATGTAAATTTCGATAAAAACGCCTTTTTAAAGGGCGAACAAAGGAGAAATTTAGATATAAATTACGCACAAAATGCAAAACATTATAAAGTTTTGGTCACTAGAATTGGTCAAAGTGATGATTTTAGCGATATTTTTCGTGTGAGTTTGCAAAGCGAAAAACCTTGGCGAGATGCGCTAGGGACGCGCTATGAGTGGCAAGATTTGTATTTTTATGCTAAAAATGACGGCATTTATGCACAAAGAAAACTTGCACAAACAGGCATTTTGCGAAATTTATTCTATTTTTGTAGTAAGGTTGATACGCAACAAAAATGTCAATCCGATATCGAAAATTTAAGTCTAATTTTAGCTCCAGATTCGTATTTACATGAATTTGGCGCGCTAAATTTGAATAAATTTGAGCAAATTTTCGAGCTTTTCGCCAAAGATGAGACTGGTGCGAAAAAACTCGCGCATGAGCTTCATTTTGACGCCATTCAAAACGAAAATGGGCGATTTTTGCTAGTTTTGGGCGGAGTCACCGATAATAGCGTTGGTTTTATGAGAACGCAAAATCCGCCACAAATGGATGGGCGAAGTTACATAATGATAGAGCATATTTTTGGCGCATGGTATCTTTATAAAACGACGTGAAAAAAGTTATAGATATTAATGAGAAATTTCACAAAAAATATCACATTGCGCCGGTTTTAAATTTGTATGGATAACCGACGGGCAAGGCTGGTTTGATGCTAAAAATAAACTTCAAGAAGCGTATAAAAGCGTTGAAATTTATAATTTAGCAAATTTGGATGGTTTTATTAGAAAGATTAAAAATGATTAATAATTTTACTTCGCAAGATGGTAAATTTAGTCTTTATCATGGTGATTGTTTTGAGATGTTGCCTCAATTTAAAGGCGAATTTGATCTGATTTTTGCCGATCCTCCGTATTTTCTCTCAAATGATGGGCTAAGTATTCAAAACGGCAAAATAGTTAGTGTAAATAAAGGCGATTGGGATAAAAGTTACGGAATTGATGAGATTGATAAATTTAATTTAGCTTGGCTAGAACTAACCAAAGGCGCACTCACAGATAATGGTTCTGTGATGATTAGCGGGACATATCACAATATCTTTTCCATCGGGCGTGCTTTACAAAAATTAGATTACAAAATTTTAAACATAATAACATGGCAAAAAACTAATCCGCCACCAAATTTTAGCTGTCGATATCTCACGCACTCAACCGAGCAGATTATCTGGGCGCGAAAAAGTGAAAAACGTAAGCATATTTTCAACTATGATTTGATGCAACGTCTAAATGGTGAAAAACAGATGAAAGATGTGTGGTCTTTTTCAGCGATTGCGCCGTGGGAAAAAACACACGGAAAACACCCGACGCAAAAGCCATTGCCACTTCTTGTGCGACTGATTTTGATGGCGACTAATGAAAATAGCGTAGTTTGCGACCCATTTTGCGGGGCTGGGACGACTGGAATTGGGGCGAATTTGATTGGTAGAAATTTTATAGGCATCGAAAAAGAGAGTGAATTTATAGAAATTTGCAAAGCTAGAAAAGATGAATTGAGTGCAAATTTTAATGAATTTTATAAAAAAATCGCTGATTTAAGAGTATTGAAAAATTAAAAATAAAAGTGCTAATTTGCGGTGTCATTTTATGGGTAAATTTTAAAAAACTATATAAAAATGGACGAATATAAAAAATTATATTTTATTGGCGGTGTGTTTTGTGTTTTGGCGTGTGTGCGGTGATGAATGCGCCAAAATCGGATAAAAATTACGTTTTCGATAGTGAAAAAGGGCGCACGATTTATAGCTTTAGTGGCGAAAATTTATACGAAAACAGCCAAAATTTGGGCGTTTATCATATGGAAGGAGATGGGCGAGTTTTGATTATAGATGAGAATAAAAACATATATGATCCAAAATCTAACGCTAAATCCATAGATTCACATATGTTTGATGAAAATATTGGTTCGGTTGTGAAATTAGAGCATGAAAATGGCGTTTGCGCGGCGTATTCTAATGGCGAGAGTATCGATTTTAACGTCGTTACAAATCAATATAGGAGTAATGATTGGCTTGGTTGTGGCGGAAAAATTTCGCAAAATGATATTTTTATTTTGAAAACTTCATCTAAATCAATGACACAAATTATCGAAAAATCAAAGATGGAAAACAAAAAAATGGATATTGAGCTTAAGGTTGAAGATATTTTACTTACATCGTTTTGTTTAAATATGGGAAAATCTGTTAAAAAATTAATAGATAAAAATTATTGTAAATTTTAGTCAAAGGAGTAAAAATGAGAGCGTTGATTAGTGTTAGCGACAAGCGTGGCTTGGTGGAGTTTGCGCGTGGTTTAGCTGATTTGGGTTGGGAGATTTTAAGCACTGGTGGGACCTATAAGAGCCTTAAAAATGCAGGTGTTAATGCGGTGGAAGTTAGCGAATTTACAGGCACCAAAGAGATGTTTGATGGGCGCGTAAAGACGCTTCATCCGCGCATTCACGGCGGGATTTTGTATCGCAGAGATCTTGCTTCGCACGTAGCTGACGCACAAAAATTTGGCATCGGGGCGATTGATTTGGTGTGCGTGAATTTGTATCCGTTTAAAGCTACGACTCTTCGCACCGATGATTTTGGCGAAATTATCGAAAACATCGACATTGGCGGTCCCACAATGGTGCGCTCGGCTGCGAAAAATTTCGCCAGCGTCTATATCGTGAGCGATCCTGATGATTATGAGCGCGTTTTGGCGGTTTTGCGCGGGGAAATTTGCACGAATTTGGATGAAAATTTGGGCGAAAAAGGATCAAAATCAAATGCAAATTTAAACGAATTTTCAAGTGCAAATTTAGACAAAATAGAACGCGCAAAGCTCGAATTTAGGCGCAATTTGATGATAAAAGCCTACGAACACACAGCCTCTTATGATGCGATGATCGCAAACTACATGAACGATAGGTTTAATGGTGGCTTTGGCGCGAATAAATTTATCGTCGGGCGCAAGGTTTTTGATACAAGATATGGCGAAAATCCGCACCAAAAGGGCGCGCTTTACGAGTTTGAGAACTTTTTTAGCGAAAATTTTGTCGCTCTTAAAGGCGAAGCGAGTTTTAACAATATGACCGACATCCACGGCGCAGTTATGCTTGCTACGAGTTTTGGTGATGCCCCGTGTGTTGCGATTTGCAAGCATGCTAATCCGTGTGGTTTCGCGCTAAAACAGAGTGAATTTGATAGCTATGAAGCCGCACTAAAATGCGATCCAATAAGCGCGTATGGTGGCGTAGTCGCAATAAATGGGACGCTAGATGCGAAATTAGCGCAAAAAATGCACGAAATTTTTATCGAAGTTATCATCGCGGCAAACGTTACAGATGAGGCTTTGGCTGTGTTTGCGGATAAAAAACGCACGAAAATTTTCACGCAAAATGGCGCGAAGTTAAAACGCGCGGGAGAGAAATTTGACTTTAAACATATCGATGGCGGATTTGTGTTTCAAGAGCGCGATGAGATAAACGAAGATGAGGTTAAAAATGCGCGTTTGGTTACGACAAACTCAGCAAATTCCTCCGAATTACGCGATCTGCAAATCGCGTGGAAAGTCGCCGCGCTTACGAAAAGTAACTGCGTCGCGTATGTCAAAGATGGCGCGCTTGTGGCGATTGGCATGGGTATGACAAGCCGCGTTGATGCAGCGCGTGCGGCTGTGGCAAAAGCGCATGATATGGGAATTGATTTGCGTGGGTGTGCGCTAGCTAGCGAGGCATTTTTTCCATTTCGTGATAGCATCGATATCGCGGCGAAAGTCGGCGTGAAAAATATAATCCAGCCAGGCGGAAGCATTCGCGATGATGATGTAATCGCGGCGGCAAATGAGCATGGCATGGCGATGTATTTTACGGGGATTAGGCACTTTTTGCACTAAATTTTGGCGCGAAATTGAGGCAAATTTACGTGAAATTTATATAAATTTTCGGCGTAAATTTGCACTCAAATTCGTTTTGAAATTGGTGCGGATTTATGAAATGGTTGCTAAATTTAAAAGAAATTTTATGAGAAAATTTTTGGTATTTTCTCTCGTAATTTTGTCGTTTTGTGGTTGTGGGGGCGAGACGTATTATTTGAAATTGCCCGAAAATTCGGCAAAAATAGGTGATACGTTAGCTTTGTCACAAAGCATTGAATTTGGTGGCAAAACATTTCATAAACGCTACGAAAGTGGCGATTTAGCGGAGTATTATTTAAGTGGCGATCCAGATTTTGGTTGGAGTGAGTTAATCACGGTGCAAAAACTAGGCTATGTTGATTTGGAAAAATTTGCGCAGATTTTAAGCGCGTCGCTTAAGAATCAAGGCGCGATGTTTGATGTTAGGGCGCACGAAATGGGCGGTAGAGTGGATAAAATGTCGGAGATTTCGCTGTTTTTACCCGCAAAAAACGACGATAGATTTAAAACATACGAAGCAAACGTTGCGCTAAGTAAAACACTAAAATGCGGTGCTTTTAGCCTTCGTTACGCACAAAATTTCGGCAATTCGCAAGATACACAAACGATATGGAAAAATTGGAGCGGTCGCGCGAAAATTTTGCTAGAAAATTTGCCAAAATTTGAGTGTAAATAGGCGAAATGTTTAAAAGACACTTTAGAATTTGAATTGAAAGTTGAATAAATTTAGATTGAATTTAAATTAAAATCGCGCTGAGTTTTAAATTTATAGCCGAATTTACGCCATCATTTTTACACAGCACAATCAAATTTGCACTGTGATTATTATCTAGCGTAAATCAAATTTCTAGCCAAAATTTAATCTCAAATTCAAACTTAACTTCGGTTTTTTTGATTGAAATTTATAAAAAGATTTTGTTTTTGCGTTGTAAATTTTCAAAAAGTGCTTTTGGTTTTTGACTAATTTGTAATTTAAAACGCAAATATCTAAATTTGTTGAGATATTCTCGCCTTTGTGATTTTTGATATTTAAAATACATGCGTTAATAAAATAGCATCAAAATTCGTAAAAAGTAAGAAATCTTAAGAGTTGCAGTGTTTTAAGACTTTAAAATAAAATTCAAAACAAAATTTGGTGAATTTCTAGCCAAAATCGCGTCGCAACTATTCGCGACAATATTTACAAGGTAGCAAAAGTCAGTAAAAATAGCGCAAAATCTAGCTTGATAATGCAAAACTTGCAAACTAAATTAACAAGCAATAAAAACAAAGAAAATCAAGACAAAAGCCAAAAAAGCAGTTTTTCAAAATACCAAAGGTTTAAGATAAATTAAACGGATTTTGCCTTATCAACTTCGACAGCTTTTGATGAATTTGCCCGCGCAGTTTTAGTCTTTATATCTAAATTCGCACTCTTTTACGTGCAACAAGAAATTCTCAATGCCGTTTGTGGCAAATTTACTCTTTTGGTGCTTTGTGCTAAAGTTTTATAATCTGCTAATATTAGTTCGTAGCCTTGGTATAACTGCCAGCATATTTTCCGCTCAATATTTATATCTCTTAGCTCAAAAGTAGCTTCTAGGCGAGAAATCTCCCTAAATTTCTTCTTTGAAATTTAGGAACGCATAGATATACATCGGCAATGTCATAGTTGAATGAATTATCTTAAACATACTAAATTTCAATAAAAACTCTTCATAAATTTCAGCTAAAAAAACCGCAACCATTTTTAATCACATCTAAATTTTTAGCCGATTTTATTCGATTGTTTTTTGAATTTATAATTTCGTCTACGTATTTTTAAATAAATTAACTCAAAATCCGCGCTGGGTTTTTATAATTTGCCGATAAAATTTAGTAAAATTTGCGCGAAAAACTAAATAAATTTTTCTAAATTTAAAAGTTAAAATGGCGATTTTGATGCAAAATGTCCTGAAAATTTCTAAAATTTAAACCAAATTTATTCCAAATTTTAATAGCTCTTTTGGCAAAAAATCGTCTAAATTTTCTAATATTTTATCGTCGATTTGTATTAAATTTAGCCCATTTTCGGCGTATAATCTCTGCTTTTTAATCTTTCTTTCAACATATTTTTTATCATTTTCCAAACCCCAAAACTCAATATAAATCTTTCCACAAGGCAGATAAAAATCACAATACATCTCGTCCATTATCGGCACGCGTTTTTCATAAGCAAAGACGACAAGCTCATTAAAAAGCCAATCAGCGATGATAACTTCCGCACGCGAACGCACGAAATGCCCGCTTTTTGTGCGATATTGCGCCTCAAATTTCTTTCTAAAATCGTTTTCATCGCTATTTTGTTCTGGCGTTTCATCGCTATTTATGAGCTTTAAAAATAGCTTGTTGCTTAGGATTTTTTCATCCCAAGCGACGTAAAATTTCCCCATATAATTTTTTTGCTCTCCACCAAAATTTTCGCCCTTTTTTGTAAGCTTAAATCCGTTTTTATCGCGCGAAATAAAGTCTAAATCCATGAAAATTTCATTTATAAATTTGGCGTCTTTGTTGAATTTTTCGCCTATTTGTCTTGGTGTTAAGGTTTTCATTTTTTTCCTTTTTGTGAAGTAACTTGAATGATATGGCGGAGAGGGTGGGATTTGAACCCACGAAGGTTTTGCCTTACACGCGTTCCAGGCGTGCTCCTTAAGCCACTCGGACACCTATCCACAGGACGGGATTATAGCTTTTTTGGATTGAAATTTGGTTGAAATTTGATAATTTAACTGACGAATTCCACAATAAAATCTGTTTTTAAAACAAATTACAAACAAATCCTCGACGCTTGATTTTTATAAATTTTTTAAAAAATGCTCAATACAAACGCCCTCGCGCAGGCCATCATCAACAACAATTATCTTTAAATCGCGCCATCTTTGCAAGAGTGCTTCAAGTAAAAATATCCCGCCTATAATCAAATCTACGCGGTTTTTGCCTACCAGATTTTCTACTGTGGCGGTTGAAATTTTGGTTAAATAAGTGCGAATTTTAGCAAAATCATCAAATTTTAAGCATGTTCCGTTGATTAAATTTGGATCATAATCCGCATAATTCATACCCATTTTAATCGCCGCCATAGTCGTCGGCACACCAGAATTTAGCACGATTTTATCAAATTTTAGCTCTTGTATAAAAGCTCTTGCATCGCTTGTTGCTAAAAGTGCATTTTGCAAATTACTCTTGAAATTATCCGTAAAAGATATGATACCAAATTTAAAACTTGCACGCATTTTATTACAAACTAGCTCGCTACTAGCACCGCCCATATCAATACTAAGCGTATTTTGCGGATTAAAATTTAACTTTTTTAGACGCGAATCAATCGCCAAGCGGGTTAAATACGCCTCATCATCACCAGTGATTAATTCAAATTTTATAGCGGTTTTTGTAAAAATTTCACCGAAAAATTCATCGCTATCTCGCGCAATGCGAAAAGCCTCTGTTGCGACAGCACGGTAATTATCGTGAGTAAAATCAAATTTGGATCTAAATTTTAAGAGCGAATTAATGATGAGATCTTTTGCTTTTGGATTTAATATGTCGCCAGGTTTTAAACCACGAGCAATACCCGTTACAATCTCATCAGATGAAAATATGTTTAGGCTCTCGTCCATCGCGCAAATCCGCAACGTATTTGAGCCTAAATCAATGCCTATAAATAAATTTTTAAAATTCGGCACTTAAATTACAGCGTATTGCGCCCAGATGCAAGTATCTAGCGCATTTAATTTCGCCAAAGCCTCTTTTGAAATATCATCATCTACCAAAATTACGGCAAGCGCTTGTCCTTCGCCATTTCGTCCTAGACGGAAATCGGCAATATTTACTTTTGCGCCCATTAAAATTTCGCTAATGTTGTAGATGACACCTGGAACATCAATATTTTTGAAAATTACCATTTTGCCTTTTGGTTTAAAATCAGTTTTAAAGCCATTGATATTTACAATACGCTCTTCAGTATCGCCAAAGACACTACCGCAAACAGATGTGATATTTTTATCTGTTGTAATTTCAACTTCAACTTTATTTTGATAGTCACTCTCTATTATTTCGTCGCCTTTAATCTCTACACCTTTTTCATCAGCAATAAAGCGCGCATTAACATAGTTTATCTTATCGCCCAAACTCTCTTTTAACGCACCTACAATCCCGAATGTCAACAGCTGATTGATATATTCTGAAATTTTACCAGCTGTACGAATTCGAATTGTTTTTATAGGTGATTTATCTATTTGAGATGCCAAATACGACATTTTTGTTATCAAATCAATATATGGTTCAACAAATTGCGGAAGTTCTTCTGATTTTATTGGCATATTCAACGCGTTTGGATATGAGATCCCACGAGCTGCGCTAATTGCTTGTTCAGCTGCTGCAATTGCGATATTTGTTTGTGATTCTAATGTATTTGCTCCAAGATGCGGGGTTACTGTAACATTATCAAATTTTAGCAATTCATGCTCTGTTGCTGGTTCTTTATCAAAAACATCAATACCAAGGTATGCGATTTTGCCGTTTGCTAAATTTTTAATGAGTGCTTTTTCATTATAAAGCCCACCGCGAGCACAATTAATTAATCTCACGCCATCTTTTAGCTTTTTCATAGATTCATCATCTAGCATATTGATTGTCTCTTTGTTTTTTGGTGTATGAATAGTTATAAAATCGCACTTTAAGATATCTTCAAATTTAGTTGTGTATTCTACACCTACAGCGGTCGCTTTTGATGATTCTACATATGGATCGTAAGCGATTACATTCATGCCAAAAGCCTTCGCGCGGATTCCGACTTGTGAACCGATATGCCCAAAGCCGATAATTCCTAATGTTTTTTTATAAAGCTCAACACCATACCACTTCTCGCGTTTCCAAGTTTTATTAATCTTTAAATCATTGCAAGAATTTACATATTTTCGCGCTGCGTTTAAGAGATGACACATAGTCATCTCAACAGCGGCGATGGTATTTGCGGTAGGAACATTCATCAAAATTATTCCGCGTTTAGAACATCCATCAATATCAACATTATCAACACCCACGCCAGCTCTTACGATGGCTTTTAAATTTTTACCAGCATTTAAAAAGGCTTCGTTAATCTCTGTTGAACTTCGCGTAATAGCAACATCTGCATCACCAATGTAGTTTAAAAGCTCAGTCTTAGCCACTTTTGATGCATCAAAAAATGTGATATTTTTCTCTTTTGCTAGGATATCAAAACCGATTTGTTGTATCGCGTCGCAAACTACTATTTTTTTCATCATTTTTCCTTTTAAATGCTCTTTTATTCCCCTTTTAATTGCTCTTTAATCAAATCGCCAAGGGTTTGTTTCTCATCTCCACCATTAATTTCGCTAATAACGTCGCGCTCTTTTTGTCTTGTTAGACGTCTTACACTAAGGCGAATGCGAGATGATTTTTCATCAATAAAATCAATTGCAGCTTCAATTTCATCGCCATTTTTTAAATTTGAAACATCTAAATTTCCAAGATCTTCTTTGCGGATTAACGCATCAACATTATTATCTAATTCAACAAAAATTCCAAAATCTTTTATATCTTTTATTCTACCTTTTACAAGTTCGCCAATAGAGTGAGATTTTGAGTATTGTTTTATGGGGCTATCTTGTAGCTCTTTTTGACTAAGTGAAATTTTCTCATTTTCTCTGTCGATTTTAATGATTTTAACTTCTACTTCATCGCCAGTTTTAAGTAGATCTTTGCATTTATCGCTTCTATTCCAAGAGATATCTTCATTATGCAAAAGTCCCTCAACAGCACCTATTTTTACAAATGCACCAAATGCTGTAATTGTAGTAACTACACCTTTTACTACGTCGCCGGCTTTAAATTTACCAACAAATTCATCCAATGGTTTTTTAAGTAAATTTTTCAAGCTTACACGAAGGCGTCTAGCATCTGGATTAATCTCAATAACTTCTACATCAATCTCTTCACCCTCTTTGATAAAATCTTTTGGATTTTTGATATTTTTATCCCAAGAAATTTCGCTGATATGCAAGAAACCCTCGATATCATTGCCAAGATCGACAAAAGCACCGTAAGGCTCAATATTGCTAACGATCACTTTAATGACATCTCCGACACCAAGCCCGCAATCTTTATCTTTGATCTCATCCCATGGATCGCTCATTGTAGCTTTAATCGAAAGGGAGAGATGTTTTTTACCCTCATCATAATTAATTGCTTTTACTACGACCTTATTACCCTCTTTATAAAGAGTATTTGGATTTACAGGACCTTTGTAGCTAATCTCACTGTAGTGAACTAATCCATCTACACCGCCAACATCAACAAACATACCATAGGTAGTAATCTTTTTGACAACGCCTTCAATTAGTTCGCCACTTTCTAAAATTTTATTAACTAAATCTTTTTTAACTTTTCTTTGTTCGTCTAAAATTTTCTTGCGAGAAACAACGATATTTTGACTATCTTTATCTACTTTTAAAATTTTAACTTTATAAGTTTTGCCTATGATTGAAGTGCCCTCTTTTACCGCACTTTGCGATCTTGGCATAAAAAATTCAATTCCATCTTTATCAAAACAAACATATCCGCCACGATTTTTCGATGCGATTTTTACATCTACGATATTCTCAGCATTTTCATCAAAATTTTGAATAAATTCAGCAACTTTTACTTTTCTAAGAGCTTTTTTATATGAAACGATCGGGCGACCGCCTCTGTGAGCGACTACAATTACATTAATAGTATCGCCGACTTTAACACTGAAATTTCCATTTTCGTCTCTAACCTCATCAGCGTTTAAAATACCTTCTGATTTTTCATTAATATCAACGAAAACTTCGCTATCTCTAATCTCTACAATTTTGCCTTCGCAAATTGTCGCAGAACCTTCACTTTTTTCCTCAGAATATTCGTCTAATAATTTGGCGAAATCTTCCTCTTCGAATTGAACTTTCTCGTTCACAGCCATCATTTTTCCTTTAATTGTGATTTTACTATTTTCTGAAATAATAAGAGCCGATTTTATCTTTTATTGGCTTTAAAAATAATTAATAAATTTAAATTTTTAAGGCTAAATTTGAGCCAGTTTTTCTATCGATTTAATGACATTTTTGATGATCCATTCGGGCGTGCTAGCCCCTGCTGAAATGCCACATAATTTCTTGCCTTCAAACCACTCTTTTTGAAGTTCTTTTTCATTTTCTATGAGATAGCTATCAGCGCAAAATTTAGATGAGATTAAAAAAAGTTGTTTGGTATTTGATGAGTTTTTCCCGCCAATTATCACCATTACATCGGCTTTTGCGGATAGTTCGCGCACCGCTTCTTGATTTTCTAGCGTTGCATTGCAAATCGTATTAAAAACTCGCACCTCTTTTACACGCGAAACTAAATAGGCGATAATTTTATTAAAATTTTCTATTTTTTTTGTCGTTTGCGAAACAACAGCAACACGCGAAGAAAGCTTAATATTATAAAGCTCGCTCTCATCTAAAATGACAAACGTTTTCGTTTTCGCATACGATTTTACACCCTTTACCTCCGGGTGATTTTCATCGCCAAAAATTACTATTTCATATCCTTCTGCGCTCATTTTTTCTACTATTTGTTGCGGTTTTGTCACAAAAGGACATGTAGCGTCGATGATCTCGCGCCCAGTATTTTTAATCTTTAAAAGGTCGTTTTTCGTGATGCCATGAGTGCGAATTATAAGCCGTTTTTCATCTGAAATTTCATCAATGCTCTCAAGAGTTCTTACATTATAATTGTCTTTTAGTCTTTTTATCTCTTCGCTATTGTGAATCAATTCACCAATAGTAGCCGCATTTGTGGCGTTTTGCGCAAGTTTTATCGCGCGTTTTACGCCAAAACAAAATCCATAACTTTTCGCTAACTCAATTTTCAAATTTTGCCCCCAAACTAGCTAAAATTTCGCCAAAATTTGGAAAAGACGTGCGGTAACACTCCGCATTTTCGACATTCGCACCAAATTTTAATCCCAAAATTAAAAAGCTCATTGCAATTCTATGATCGCCACTTGTTTTTATCTCATCTAAATTTGCTTTAAAATTACCACTTAAATTTTCGCACGCTGGGTTTTTAGCTTGTGCGCACGCACTAAAATTTAGTTCGCTTTTGCCTGTGATTTCAAAACCATCTTCAAGTTCACACGCTTTAATGCCAAATTTGCGTAGACCTTCAACCATAAATTTAATGCGATCACACTCTTTTACTCGTAGCTCCCCTGCCCCGCGCAACACACTAGTCCCATCAGCACACGCAAACGCAACCGCCAAAGCCGGGGCCTCGTCTATTAGCCACGGGATATTTTCGCTCACATCTACAGCGTGAAGTGGCGCATACGATACGCAAATTTCGCCGATTTTCTCATACTGCTCGGACGTGATTTTATACTCTATTTTTGCACCCATTTTACGTAAAATTTCGTAAGCTTCAATGCGTGTTTTGTTTAATAAAACATCTTTTAAAACGAGCTTTGAGTCAGGGATTATCGCGGCTGCAACCGCGAAAAAAAAAGCTGAGCTAGGGTCTGCTGGGACGCGCAAATTTAGCGGTTTTAGTGGCATGGTGCGCGGGGCAAGAGTGATTTTTAGACCATCTACTTTTAAATTCGCCCCCATGCCAACGAGCATTTTTTCAGTGTGATCGCGACTTAGGCTTGGCTCGCTAATTTCGCATCCATTCCCATTAATCGCCGCTAAAATGAGAGCCGTTTTTACTTGCGCTGATGAAATCTGGCTATCAAATTTAAAAAAATCAAGCTTTCTTCCACGAACACAAATCGGTGCTTTATTACTACCGTCGCGCCCGTCAAATTTTACTCCTAGCGCACTTAGCGGATCACAAACTCGCCTCATCGGACGCTCATTTAAATATCTATCGCCACTAAGCGTAAAAAACCCATCAATCCCACAAAGAAACCCCAAAAAAAGTCGCATCGAAGTGCCAGAATTTC
The DNA here is from genome assembly GCA_963544335.1 of uncultured Campylobacter sp. Classification (GTDB taxonomy): domain Bacteria; phylum Campylobacterota; class Campylobacteria; order Campylobacterales; family Campylobacteraceae; genus Campylobacter_B. The sequence continues at coordinate 7,037 of CAUUFG010000014.1, read as the reverse complement.
CACACTCCAAAACGCAATTTGGCTCTGTGATTTTATTTGGAATTATGCAAACTCGCGCACCACTGCCACCAAATTTCGTCAAAATTTCATCTAAATTTTCAGCGCAAATTTGCTCGCCATTTACCTCAACTTTCGCACCTAAATTTTGTGTGATTAGTAAAGAATAAAGCGAATCTTGAGCGATTAAAAAATTATCAATCACACTTTTTTTGTCACTTAAAAGCGAAAAAATCGCGCACCGATGTGAGATCGATTTATCAGCTCCAATCGCCGAAATTTCGCCAATAAGTGGCGAATTTAGTGGATAAATTTTCATCTTAATCCCACGCCTAATTTTTCATTTAATGCGCCTAAAATTTGCTCTATAAATCCAGAAATTTCGGCCTCTTCTAACGTTTTTTGCATATTTTGGAAATTAAATTTAATCGTCACACTTTGCTTATCGCCAAGGCTTTCATCGCTGTAAATATCAGTGATAAAATGCGCCTTTAAATCAGGAATTTTAAGCTCATTAATCACGTTGCAAACGCGCTCATACGGCATTTTGCGTGAAATAATTATGCTTAAATCACGACTTACAAGCTGGAATTTAGAGTAGTTTTGCGTGACTTTTTTATTAAATTTCAACCTTTTAAAATCAATCTCGCAAATGTAAGTTTTTGGCAAGTCAAACTCATTTTCAATGCTTAAATCAAGTCGCCCAATAAAGCCGATATTTTCACCATCAATCACGATATTCGCCTGTTCAAATTCACTCAAAAATTCAAATTTTACTTCTGGAATTTGCGCCTTAAATTCGCCAATTGTATCAGCTATCAAGCTTGCAAAATGCATAAAATTTACCTGTGCTGGACGAGGCGAATGCAAAAGGCTAGGCTCAGCAATTAATCCGCTTTGAATAAAACCTAAGCTTAAATTTTGCGTGCCATTTTCGTCAAAAACAGCCCCGATTTCAAAAAGTTTTACCGCACGACGCGAGTTTTTGAAATTTTGCGAAGTTGAGTTTATAAGATGATTTATCAAACTCGGTCTAAGCGTATCCAACTCGCCATTTATTGGATTTAAAATTTTAATATTGCAATCTTTAAAGCCCAATTTTGAGCACTTTTCGCTATCGTCAAAAACATAATGAACACACTCGAAAAAACCAGCACCAACGGCTTTTTGTCTAATTTCACGGCGATTTTTATAGTTTAAATACGCATCGTTAAAGCGATTTTTCTCACTAAATTTTAGCGGGGTTGACGGGATATTATCAATACCTATAATTCGCACAATCTCTTCGCAAATATCGTGTGAATTTTCGATGTCATGGCGAAATTTAGGCACTTTAACGCTCAAAAATTCGTGATCTGATATGACATCAAATTGTAAATTTTTGAGTATTTTTACGATCTGATTTTTATCCACTTGCGCCCCAGACATAGCGCAAATTTCAGCAACATCAATTTTGATAATTTTTGGCTCTTCAACAGGTAAAATTTGTTGCGAATCTCCATAAATTTCAATCTCTTTTTCTTTTGAAAAAATCGCAAATAAATACTCGTTTCCCACGATTAAATCAGGCTCACTTCCGCGCGTAGAAATGAACGTATGATCGCCTGATTTTAGCTCTTTATTTTCGCCGATTGCTACCGATAAAATCGCAGGTTCTGTGTAGTTTGCCTCTATTAAAATTTTCTTGCTTTGCGCGTTAGGTTTTGCAAAATCGCTTTGAGAAATTCCTGCTAAAGAGAGTAAATTTTCACCACAATATACGCCATATTCTCGCTGTTTTATAGAGCGAATTTCTAGTGATACTTTGCCATTTTCGCTCGGTAATTTTTCAAAATCATAGGCGCGAAATAGCACTCCGCTTGCATGTGTAGCATAGCCTAAAATCGTCTCCAAATCACTCTTTGCTACGATTTGTGTCAAATTTGCACGTATTTTTTGAAGTAAATTTAATGAAAAATTTTGTTTTAATTCAATGGCTTTGTAGATAAATTTCGCCCCGATTTTCTCATCTGTTTTTACAGATAAAATTCTGCCGATGCCGATTAAATTCTCTTTTTCGTTGTAGTTTATCTTTTTAATGCCTAGCTCAAAAGCCGCGCCTAAATCCCGCGCAATCCCGCGCAAACTAAGGCAATCCCCGCGATTTGGCGTAAGCTCAATCTCAATAATATCATCATTAAAAGCCGGAATTTCACTTAATTTTCTACCCAAATTTAGCTCACCAATACTCTCATCAAGCACCATTATTCCATCGTTTAATTTTGGTAGCCCAAGCTCACTTGCAGAACAAATCATGCCAAAACTCTCAACTCCGCGCAATTTTGCGTGTTTTATCTCCATCCCATTTGGCATCTTTGCGCCAATTAACGCGAGAGGGACGATTTGATTTGTGGCAACATTTTTTGCACCACACACAATCTGTAAAATTTCGCTACCAACATCTACTTCGCACACGTGAAGGTGATCTGAATTCTCATGATCTTTGCACGAAACCACGCGCCCAATAACGATATTTTCAGGCATTCGCACGCTTGTAAAGCTATCTACCTCAAGCCCGATCGCATTTAATTTTTCGCAAATTTTATCGCTACTAATCCCGCTTAAATCTATCCACTCTTCCAACCAATTTCTAGATATTATCATTTAAATTGCTCCAATAATCTTAAATCGCCCTCAAACAAGCTTCGTAAATCAGGAATTTCGTGTAGCAACATCGCAAACCTCTCAACCCCAAGCCCAAATGCGTATCCGCTTACATTTTTCCATTTTACGGCCTTAAATACATTCGGATCCACCACACCCGCGCCAAGCACCTCTAGCCAGCCTGTTTGTTTACACACACGACACCCGCTTCCGTGACAAAATATACAACTAATATCAACCTCTGTGCTAGGCTCCGTAAATGGGAAAAAGCTAGGGCGAAATCGCACCTTAACATCGCCAAACATATAGCGTAAAAAATCCTCTAAAATGTATTTTAAATTTGCAAAACTTACGCCGTCCCCTCGCTCTACAACTAGCCCTTCTACTTGATGAAACATCGGTGTGTGCGTTAGATCCATATCACGGCGAAATACCGCGCCAGGAGCTATCATGCGAATAGGCGGCTCTTTAAATTTCTCCATAGTGCGAATTTGGACGCCACTTGTGTGAGTGCGAAGTAAATTCGAATTATTTAGATAAAACGTATCTTGCATGTCGCGCGCTGGGTGAAATTTCGGCAAATTTAACGCCTCAAAATTGTGAAAATCGTCCTCGATAAGCGGACCATCTTCGATACTGAAATTTTGCGCCAAAAAGTACTCAATAATCCTATCCATCGTCTCCATCACAGGATGAAGCGCGCCTTTATTTGTGCGCTCGCTAAACATCGTAACATCGCACGCCTCTTTTTTCATGTTCTCTTTTAAATTTGCCTTTTCTAGCTCATCTTTTCTTTGTGCGATTAAGGCGTTAAATTCATCGCGCATTGTGTTTAAATTGCGAGCAAATTCTTTTTTCTCTTGGGGCGTGATCTCTTTTAATCTAGCAAATTCAGCTGTGATTAGCCCTTTTTTGCCGAAAAGTTCGACGCGAATTTTGTCTAATTCATCTAAATTTGTAGAATTTTGGATTTTTGATTTGAAATCTTCCACGGATTTTCCTTTTTTAACAAAATTTTTGCCCGTGATTTTAATGAAATTTTAATAAAATCTAGGTAAATTAAAGGCTCATTGCGCTATAATTCGCGCGATTTTTTTACTAAATTTTAAGGAGAAATTTATGGCTACAATCTTTGAAAAAATCGTAAGCGGAGAGATTCCGTCAAATAAAGTTTTAGAAAATGACAAATTTTTAGCTTTCCACGATATTAATCCAAAAGCACCAATTCACATTTTGATTATTCCTAAAATTTGCTATGAAAATTTTCAAGTAATGGACGCAAATTTAATGGGTGAAATGACAAAATTTATTCAAGAAGTTGCGCGAAAATTAGGCGTAGATCAAAGCGGCTATCGCTTGGTATGTAATTGCGGTGAAAACGGCGGTCAAGAGGTCATGCATCTACACTTTCATCTACTTGCTGGATGTCGTTTGGAGTGGGATCATTCACAAGGCCACAACAGCGATGAGAGTTTTTAAAATCTATAAAAATGCGCGGATTATATTTTAAAAAGGAGAATTTATGGGAAAATTTGTAAATAATATTGATGAGTTTTATTCGTTTTGTGATGAAAAAGAGGTCGCTTTTGTAAGTTTTAGAATCACAGATCTAAAAGGCGTTTGGCACCAAATTTCATACAATTATAAACGCCTACCAAAGGAATTTTATAAAGGTTTGCCATTTGATGGATCAAGTGTGGAGGCTTGGCAACCAATCGATAAATCAGATATGCTAATCATACCAGACATTGAAACTACATTTTTAGACCCATTTACAGCCGATGTTACAGCTGTTGTGATTTGTGATGTTTATGATATTTATAAGGGCGATTTATACGAAAAATGTCCGCGCTCAATCGCAAAAAAAGCATCTAAATTTTTGCGCGAAAGTGGGATTGGCGATGTGTGCTATTTTGGACCGGAGAATGAATTTTTCGTATTTGATGATGTAAAAATCACAGATAGCTCAAATCACGCCTCATATGAAGTAGATAGCGAAGAGGGCTCTTGGAATAGCGGGAAGGTGTTTAAAGATAGCTACAACAACGCCCACCGCCCAGGCGTAAAAGGGGGATATTGCCCTGTGCAGCCAATTGATTCTATGGTTGATTTGCGCGCTGAAATGGTGCAAGTGCTTGAACAAATCGGCATCGAAACTTTCATCACTCACCACGAAGTAGCCCAAGGTCAATGCGAGCTAGGCGTCAAATTTGATAGACTAATAGAGGCCGCTGATAACGTGCAAAAATACAAATATGTAGTAAAAATGGTCGCGCATTTAAACGGCAAAACCGCGACTTTCATGCCAAAACCGCTCTATGGCGACAACGGAAGTGGAATGCACGTGCATCAATCAATCTGGAAAGATGGCAAAAATCTATTCTTTCAAGAAAACGCCTATGCAAATTTAAGCGATTTGGCGCGCCATTATATCGGCGGAGTTTTACGCCACGCTAGAAGTGTAGCGGCATTTACAAATCCTAGCACAAACAGCTACAAACGCCTAATTCCAGGCTTTGAAGCACCATCTATTTTGACATATTCAAGCCAAAATCGCTCAGCGTCTGTGCGAATTCCTTATGGAAGTGGTGAAAATTCAGTTCGCGCCGAGATGCGTTTCCCAGATGGTAGCGCGTGTCCTTATTTGGCGTTTGCTGCGCTACTTTTGGCAGGGCTTGATGGAATTAAAAATAAAATTGAACCAGTTGGCCCGATGGATGAGAATCTATTTGAATTAACGCTTGATGAGATTCGCGAAAAAGGCATCGAGCAGTTTCCGCACACGTTGCGCGGAAGTTTAGAGGCGTTAATCCGCGATAATGAGTATTTGCGTCCTGTGATGAGCCCGCTATTTATTGATACTTATCAACATTTTAAATTTGAAACGCAAGTTTGGCCTTATGAGGCTAGACCGACCGCTTTTGAGTTTGCGACGACATACTCTTGTTAAATTTAGCCATAATTTAGCCATAAAGGAATTTAGTTTTTAAAGCTAAATTCCGCCAAGAAGATTAATCATTTAAAAGATTAAAAACTACAAATTTGCTAATTTATTATCATTTTAATTGCAAAAAAGGCGTTAATTCGCGCCAAAAAGTATAAAAAGTATAAATTCGGTGGTGAAATTTTCAGCTTAAAAACTTGTTTAAAATCTTTACTCTAAATTTTTAGGCGCGTGGTAGGCACGAATTTTTGAGGTTAAAAATAACTCGCCACCTTGACTTATTTAGCAAAACGGCAAATTTATCCACAATAGGTAAAACGTGAGCTAACGCCCATTTTTATAACATTCAAAGCTAGGAAATTTACGTTTATATCGATCTTTGACAAGATTACAAGGCGGTCAAAAATGCAAAAATTATGCTGATGAAATTTGGATTTTTTAGCTTATATCCAAATTTACTTTTTGATACCACTAGAGTTTTGCTCGCTACAGATTTACTTAAGCAAAAATAATCTGATAGCTAAAACAGCTATAAAACCAAGCCAATGCCGATTTTATAGCGATTTGCGCAATCTACAAGAGTGATTATTAGTGATTATTCAAACCGCTAGAAAGCTTTTATGCCAATTACAAAGCTTAACACACTCCAGAATACAAAACTCAAAGAATAAATTCGCTCATAAATAGCATTGAGAAATTTCGCAATACGCTAAACACATAAAAAAATAGAAAATTCATCTAAATTTTAAAAGCACAAAAAACAGAAATTTCATTGCACTCAACGGAAAGCAAATTTGGATTTAAAATTAAAATACGCACAAAATTTATCACAAACTACTAAAACCAATCCGCAAGTCATAATTAATCTAATTAAAAAAGCTAAATTTTTGATTTTACACTCAAATTCTGCGACTGATTTACCTCGCACACATATTCGCCAACAGTTTCGTGCCATTTAAATAGAGTTTGAGGAATTTAGGCTTAAACTCGTCAAAAATCCAAGCACATCGCTCACACAATCACCCACTGCAGGGATTTGCGCCGTGATTATTTATGTTTTCAAAAATTCGCCATTTGCTTAAATTTGCCGGCGCAATATTATCGCGAATAGTTGCGACGCAATTTTGGCTAGAAATTACGGAGTGATTTTCATTTAAAATTTAAACCGCATCTTAAAAGCCAAATGCTTACAAAGCTATTTTTTACAACACTAAAAAATCGCAAATTTGAAGCTAAAAATTCGCCCTGTGAGGACACAATATATAAAATTTGCTTATCAAAAACGAAACCACCATAATCAAACATCAATACGCATAATTTTCACAAATTTTGGCTAATTTATGCGCCATTTTAAACACCCGCAAGCTATCAAAACGCCACAAAATTTATACCAAATATCTTAAAAATTTAAATTTTCAAGCTATTTTTCGCCCATATTTTTAAACTCCATCGC
>CAUUFG010000013.1:0-21190 GCA_963544335.1 uncultured Campylobacter sp. | reverse complement strand
GCGTTATAGTTTAAAATATTTTAATGATAAATTTTCAGAACTAAACGGCGATAAAATTGATGATAGCACCTTTTATGATATGCTTGTTGCTAATGGTCTAAATTTGGATAATCCGATAGAACGCGAACATATTATTCAGCTTTTTGATGATATGTTTTTTTATTTGGGTGATGTGATCGCAAGTATTAATAAAATTCGCGGAACAAAGATCCAAAATATCTATTTTAGCACTGATATCGGTTATATAAGTGGAGTTGAGGAATTTATCAAAGAGAGATTAAATTTAGCACAAAAGTCTTTTGATTTTAGTATCGCATTAAATTCAAAAGATATTAAAAATTTAACTCAGCTTGATATTTTGATGATGCTTGCTGGGCAATATTATGCAACTAATAAAAATGATGATTTTAATTACTCACCATTTCTTCGTCCGCCACCACTTTCGCAAAGACCGAGTGGTAAATTAATTAACTTCATAGTTGGTGGTTTAGTCCTTGGTGCTATTTTGCCAGCTGGTTTTTATGGGTATGGCAAATTTATTGAAATGCAGGCTGATGCAACGGAAGCTGAATATAAAACAATTGATGATGAGGCAAAAAAACTAGAAGAGCGTGTCGCACAAATTGAAAATGAAATCAAAGAAGTCATTGAGTTATCTAAACAAGAGGATCAAGAATTAGCGAAAAAAGAAGGGCTTTTGTATGCTATTTATAACAAAAAAGTTAGATATCCATTAAAGAGTGTCGCGATTTATAAATTATCTGACTTTGTGAATGAAAAAATAGGCAAACTTCAAAGAATTCACATCGCAGATAATAACCTAACTTTTTCTATCACGACAGATACGGATAAAAAAATGACCGAGTTGATTAAGAATATTAGTAAAGAGCCTGGTTATTCGGTTGATACTAAATCTATTTCTATGGATGATAAAAATCAAACTATAACTTATGAGAGTAATGTTAGTGTAAGGATTTACCAATGAGAAAAGAAAGTACGTTTGATAAAATTGACAACTATTTTAATCTAAAAAGTGAAAATGAAGCTAGTACTGTTATGGCTGCTATTGCTCTTGCTATGGGTGGACTTTTAATGTTTGGATTTTTTGCAGATACAAAAGAGTATAAAGAAAATCAAGAGAGTAGATTACAAACCGCTATTACAAATTTAAATAGCGCACAAAGTAGATTAAATACACAAAGCGGTGGCACTCAAGATCATGAATTTACTGTTAAGAAAAAGAGTAATGAATTAAAAGAGGAAGAGAATAAATTAGCTGATTTAAGAAATATCAATGCGCATTTAGATGCAAAATTGCGCGATAGCGCCTCTGTAACATTTAATCAAGAGAGATGGGCTACTTTTTTGGATAATTTAAGTAAAAATGCCGAGACTGATAATGTTAAAATTTACAGCATCGAAAGCGAGCAAAAAAGCATTCAAGGCAACGAACCACAAGAAGTTTTAAAGGTTACTATGGATATCGAGGGTAGATTTAATAACGTCTTAAAATATATTAACGATATAGAGGAATCTGTTGTAGTTGTTGATGTAAATGGACTTGATATAAACGCTACTAAGGATTCAAAAGTCGGTGGTAAGTTGAAAATTTCCGTATGGGGAATGGAGTATAGATGAAAAAGATAGTGTTTGGTAGTATCTTATTGGCTCTAACATCGCTAAATTTGCAAGCAGAACCAAGAATGACGACTGGCGATATTGATCAAAAATTCGCCGATCTTATCAAAAAGAGGGTTGGTTTGGAATCTAGTGCTATTTCAGCTTTAAAAGATCCATTTTATGATGAAGCAACAAAAATAATTACACCAGCAGAACAAACTGGCTTGACATTGACTGCTGTGATTGGAAGCAAGGCTAAAATAAATGGCAGCTGGTATCATTTAGGTGATCCCGTTGGGAGTCTATATACAATTACTGAAATAAAACCAAGGAGCGTTGTTTTATCAATTGATGATGGACAACAAATTGAATTAAATTTAAATCAAGGAAATAAAAATGTTATTATCACAAACAACTAAGGGGCTTTCATTAGCTTTGGTTATGGCTTTGTCTTTAAATGCAACACCTGCCGATAAAAACGGAAATTGCGGAAAACAAGCTTTTAATATCTCTATCAATGAGACTGCTACATTAAATGATGTATTAACACAGCTTTCTGATATGTGTAGATTTAGCGTCGTCGCAAAAGATGCGCAAGCAGCAGACGAATTAAAACAGACTATGAATAGTGTTAGTATTAAAGATCTGTCTTTGAGAGAAATTTTTAATATCTTGCTTACAGAAAATAATCTAGATTATGAATTTTCTCATAATTCACTTAAAATTTCAGCTCTACAAACAAAGACTTTTAAAGTAGATTACATTACATCTATAAGAGAGGGTAGAGCTATCATGAAAACCTCTGCCGATGCTGTTCCTACAGAAGTTGGCCAAGATAAAAAAGAAGATGAGCCACAATCTAGAATTGAAACAAAAGAGACGTTTGATTTTTGGAAAAATATTAAAGATGAGATGACATTAATATTAAATAACGGCACTGAAAAATATGTAGCTACCGCACCAATCATCAATTCTCAATCCGGCATGATTACTGTAACTGGCATGAAATCACAAGTCGCCAGAGCGGAAAAATATATAAAAGAGATGCAACGACGTATGAAAAAGCAAGTTTTGCTTGATGTCCATATTATAGAGGTTCAGTTAAGTAACTCTTATCAAACTGGAATTGATTGGTCTAAATTTCAATTGGGTATCAAATCTTCGTTTGGAATGGAACCCGAGGCTGTTCCACTGTTCGAAAAAGATAAAGATGGTAGAAGCGTGAAGACAGGATATAGATTACTGCAAGATCCTAGTAAAAGCATGTGGACCTATAAATACGGAAGTGGCATAGGACGAACACGCAGTAGTATTTTCACTTTGGGGGCTAGTTTAAATTTTAATATTGATGGTATGATGAACTTTTTAGAAGAAAAAGGCAAGGCAAAAGTTGTTTCAAGTCCTAAAGTTACAACTATAAATAATCAACCAGCCATGATTTCTGTCGGCGATACGGTTAATTACAATTTGATTGATGAAATTCAACAAGGCACTACTGGTAGCAATGGCTCAACCACTAATCCTACGGCATCATATAAAAGCTACTCTGTATTTATAGGAATTTTGTTAAACATATTACCTGAAATTTCAGATGATAATAAAATCATGTTAAGAATTAATCCATCTGTTAGTGATTTTAAATATCAAGAAGACAACACAAGATATAACACTACTATTAAAGATCTACTTGATCCAAGTAATGCTAGTGAATACAGTATGCGTGGTATAGCTCCAGATACTCGCCAAAAGAAAATTTCTACAGTTGTAACTGTAAATGATGGTGATACTGTAATTTTAGGTGGCCTAATATCTCAACACAAAGGTAAGGATCAAAATGGTGTTCCATTACTTAGAGATCTGCCTTTAATTGGCGGTTTATTTGAGTCTAAAAAAGATATCTTAAGAACTACTGAGTTGGTTTTTGTCGTAACTCCGCATTTAATTGATGGAGGCAACAATTTGGCGACCGATTTAAAAGAGCTAGGTTATTCAAAAACAACAGCAAATGAATAATAATTACACAGAGATTAAAAATATTTTTGTTGAAGAGAGTGACAAGGTTGACGACTTTGTCAATCTTGATAAATCAACTTTGGCTTATCATAAAATTTTAAATGCGCTACAAAAGCCGTTAAAATTGATACTTTTTTATGGTAGGCCAGGATGTGGTAAGACATTTTTGCTTCATAAAATTAGGGGTGATTTAGTAAAAAAGGCTGTTGTGGTTTTTATGCCACAGCCTTTTTTTGATGAAGCTGAGTTTTTTCATGAAATTTTTGTTCAAATTTTTGGGCGTACACCAAAACAGCCTGTTAAAAATTATGAAAATTTTATGAGAATTTACAAAGAGATTTTCAAGATAACAAACTCAAATATCTCTGATATGAAACAGGTTATTATTTTATTAGATGAGGCGCAACTCTATCCGGCAAATTTAATAGAGAAAATTCGTCTTATGGCTGATAGTAGGTTATTTAAGTTTCTCTTTACTGTTCATAAAACAGATGAAGAAGATACATTGGCAAAAGATTATTTTAAGACGCGTATTTGGGAGAGTATTGAATTACCAAATTCGACTCTATCTGAGTTGAGATTGTATATAGAAAAAAAATTGGTTTTCCATGATTTTCATCCATATTTTATGATGTATAGTGAAGATAATTTTAATCTATTATTTCATCTTACAGATGGAAATTTAAGAAATTTAAATAAGTTACTCTATAAAATGTATGAAATTTTAGAATATTATGAGACTAATAGACCAACAGAGATTGGTTCTTCTTGTATAAATTCAAAAATTATAGAGATGGCTGCGATATCTGCGGGGTTGATAAATGCTTGAACATTATGAAATGGCTGAACTAGAGAAAAAATGGGAAGAATACGATAAAAATAGAAAAAAATTTCGTATAAATAAAAATAACACCTCACTTCCCATAAAGATTGACAGTACTATTTTTGTACTTGTCGGCGCAATAGCTTTCTCAGTTATAGCAATTGTATGGATTCTAAAAAGTGACAATAATGTTGATATAAAAAAACGAGCACCTATTGTGTCTATCAAAACTACAGCGATTGAACAAAATTTAACTCACGCTTCAAATGAAAGCCTGCAAAATGAGCCAAAATATGATAGAAGTGATTACAATATAACTTCATCATCTGAAACAAATAACGCGTCTAATTCGCAATTACCAACGCTTAGTATGAACGAAATAGGCATAAACTCATCAGTTGATGCTGGTGGTTTTACCATTCGCAATAATTATAATCGCACACAGAATTCTCAAGAAGCCCAAAGCTCACAGGATTCAAATTTTGCACAAAATAGTGATAGCGTAAAATCTGCTCTATTTAATTCCATACCAAAAGATGACATTATTGATTTTGGTAATGCGCCACTTCCGCCAAAAGTCTTTGGAAATGTGGCTACTCAAGCTACTCAAGCACCAAAAATAGTCATCCAAAGATCTGGTGATAGTGAAAGGACGCAAAGCGTAGAAGATAGATATTACTATAACAAAGATGTTAATTTGGCAATAAAAATTGCTAATGATAAATTTAATTTAGGCGATTACAGCAGTGCTCGAGATTGGGCGTTAGAGGTTAATGGGCTTGATGAAAAAAACATGGAAGGTTGGCTCATTTTTGCCAAGTCATCTTACAAATTAGGCAGAAAAGATGAGGCGATTACGGCATTAAATGCGTTTTTAAAAATAGCGCCTGGTAACAGCGAGGCAGTTAGACTATTAGACGAATTTAAAGGTGGAAAATGAAAAAATTTGCATTTTGTATTTTGTCGTTTTCAGCGCTTTTTGCAATTAATAATGACGATGTTAAGAATTGGGATAGTGTAGGGCAATATAATCGTGTTTGTTCAGATATGGTGCGCGAACTATTTATAACCCAACAAGATGAAAGCATAGCTAATTTATACGCAAAAGCATGTCTAAAAATGGATAAAGTAAATAACTTAATTATCCCGATGGTTATGCTTTATAAAGATAAAGCTTCTCGCGAAAATGCGGCATTATATTCCACAATTTTATTTCAAAAAAAGATGCTTTATTTAGCACTTGTTGATGGATTTGATATTAGCAACATTAGGACGCCAAAGGTAAATTATATCCTTTCAAATGTTTTTGATGAATTTGTTAAGGGTAAATTTAAAAAAGATGGCGAGAAATTTATTTTTAATATAGACGATAAAAAGACAGAGTTGCTTATTCGCGATGAAGAAAATATAAAAAAAATGGTGATTTTGATTTATGATGCAAAAGGCAAAATCGAGTCTATTAAGATGTATTGGTGAGTATAATGGAAGAAAAAGAGAGATTAGTATTAGATTATTTGATTAAAAACAATAAAATTTCCCCGGATTTGATTGAGGAAATTTCCGAAAAGATGGAAATTGGTCTTACAATGGGCGAAGTTCTTTTTGGGGATAACTATTTAAAAGAAGAAGAGCTTATTGAAGCTTTAGCTCAGTTTTATCGTTTAAGAAAGATAACATTAGACGAGATAGAGAGCACATTATCTATAAAAACAAAGGCTTTTTTGGAACAATTTGCAACATTTAATCGCTTAAGATATATTGATCTAGATGATGTAAATATAGATTATAGAATTTCAGAAAAAGTCTCAACGCAACAACTCCGCAAATTTGAAGCATTTCCAGTAGAAGAAGATGATATAAATGTTTATGTTGCATTTAAAAATCCATTTGATATTGAAGCGCAAGATAAAATTCAGTCCATGTTTAATCGCAAATTGCTTAAAATTTGTATTAGCGATCCAAATCAAATCGAGAAATATTTAACAAAACTTACATTAAATGAGAGCGTAAAAGGGCTCGTCGCAGAAATTCGTGCTGAGTTAAATGACGCAAACAAATCCGGTAAAAATACAAACGAAAGTTCTGGAATTTTGCGACTTATTGAGGTTATCGTAGCGCACTCAATTCGTTCTCGCGGTAGCGATATTCACATTGAGCCAACAGCCACAAACTGTATAGTGCGAACGCGTATTGATGGTATGCTTGTTGAGCTTTTTATCTTTGATAATGATATATATCCGCCACTTATTTCGCGTTTGAAAATGCTTTCTGAGATGGATATCGCTGAAAAACGTCGCCCACAAGATGGACGTTTTTCGATGTCAATTAGTGGTAGAGAGTATGATTTTCGTATCTCTACACTACCGATTATTAACGGCGAATCGACCGTTTTGAGAATTTTGGATAAATCAAAGGTTATTATTAGCCTTGAAAAACTAGGTATGCATCCGCGAAGTTTTGAGAAATTTAAGAGTGCGATGCATGCACCTTATGGCATTATTTTGGTTACTGGGCCTACGGGAAGCGGTAAATCTACTACGCTTTATGCTGCATTAAATGATGTAAAAAGCGTTGATACCAAGATTATCACCGTTGAAGATCCTGTTGAGTATCAGGTAAATTTAATTCAGCAAGTCCATGTAAATGAAAAAGCGGGTCTTACATTTGCAGCTGCGCTTCGTTCTATTTTGCGTCAAGATCCAGATATCATAATGATCGGTGAGATTCGCGATGAAGAGACTTTGCGTATTGCTATTCAATCAGCACTTACGGGTCACTTGGTTTTTTCTACTTTGCACACAAATGACGCAGTTAGTGCGGTATCGAGAATGGCTGATATGGGTATTGAGCCATATCTTATTAGTGGTGCGATTATTGCGATTGAAGCACAGCGTCTTGTTAGGAAACTTTGTCCAAAATGTAAGCAAAGCGTAACTCTACCAAAATCTGTGCTTGATAAAATTTCAGAGTATCTACCAGAAGAATATACTTTTTATAAACCTGTTGGATGCGATAATTGCGCCAATACTGGGTATATTGGGCGAGAGATGATTAGTGAGGTGTTGCCGGTTACTGATAGGATGCAAAGCCTAATAGCAGCAAGCGCAACAAAAGATGAGCTACGAAAGTGTGCTTATGAAGAGGGGTTTATAGATATGTTCCATGATGGCATTATTCGTGCCGCACGTGGTGTTACGAGTATTGAAGAAATTTATAGGGTGGCAAAAGAATGAAAAATTTTGAAGTTGAAGTAATAAAAAACGGCAGACGCCAAAAGATGGTTTTAAAAGCAGATAACAGAAATGCGGCTAAAAATTTGGCTATGAAAAAGACAAACGGAGTAATTACTAAAATCGGAGAGACTCAAAACGTCTCAAATAGTTTTAGTGATGTTTTGGTTAAATTTACACGCGGAAGTGCAGCTGGAAAGATTAAAATTCCAAATTTAGTTGCAGCAACTAAGCAATTAGCCGTCATGACAAGCGCTGGTATCTCTATTCATGACAGTATCAAAGAGGTTGCAAATGCGTCAGAAGATGCGAGTTTAAAGCAAATTTTTGGCGTCATGAATGAGGATTTAAATGCGGGTTTAAGTTTAACAGAATCATCGAAAAAATTTCAAACCCAACTTGGCGATGTGTTTATAGCGATGGTAAGCCTTGGCGAGCGCACTGGTAATATGGCAGAATCCCTTACGAAGCTATCAGAAATGATGCAAGAGCTTTGGGATAACAAGATGAAATTTAAAAAAGCAATGCGCTATCCAACCACCATTATGATCGCTCTTGCTGTGGCATTTACGGTTTTAATGCTATATGTTGTGCCAAAATTTAGAGAGATTTTTGAAGAACTTGGCGCGGATTTACCAGCTCCTACCAGACTTTTGCTTGGCATTGAATATGCGCTGAGCAATTATGGGTTTTTGATTTTGGGTGGTTTGATTGCGGCAATTATGGCGTTAAAGTGGTCTTATAAACGCAACGAGCAGTTTAAGAACGGTTGGGATAAATATATTTTAAAGGTCTATTTGTTTGGCAAGATTATCTTTTATTCAACAATGTCTCGTTTTATGCTGATTTTTACTGAGCTTGTTCGTGCTGGTATTCCGATTGCTGATTCGCTTGATACGGCTGTTTTAATGGTGGATAATACGGAGTTAAAACGCAAACTATCTACTCTAAAAATAGCCGTTCAACAAGGCGTTAGTTTAACCGATGCTTTTAGAAACACAGAAATTTTTGAAAGTATGCTGATTCAAATGATAAGCGCGGGTGAAAAATCAGGTAGTTTAGATCAAATGCTTGGAAACGTAAGCGATTATTACAAGATGAAGTTTAACGATATTATTGATAATATCTCAAGCTATGTTGAGCCGATTTTGCTCTTATTTATGGCTGGTATGGTCTTATTGCTTGCACTTGGAATTTTCATGCCAATGTGGGATTTGGGAAAAGCCGTAAAGAGCTAAAAACTAAATTTTATCGTCAAAAGTCGCTATGGCTTTTGACGAATTTTTTGACAAATTTAGTCTATTTTTTCTATGCAATTTAGCTAAATTTTAAACTCTTTAAAACTCTTTTTTGCTACAATCGCGACTTTATTAAAATCAAAGGGAGCTACTATTTTACGAGAAATTTTATTTATCATATTCAGTGCAATTTTTGTCTTTCTTTGGATAGCTACACTCTCACTAAATTCGGTCTTAGTTGGCTCATTTGGCAAAACTATCGGGCAGATAAATTTAAATATTTTTGGTATTTTTGCCTATATTTATCCACTGCTTATTTTGCTTTACATATATTTTGTATATCGCTATATTAAGCGTGTAAATTTTAGACTGATAGAATTTAGCATCGGATTTTTGCTATTTTTTATCACAATTTTAGCCGTTCAGGCTAATATGTTTTCTAGCTTTGGCGGCTATATAGGGAATGCAATAGTCTCGGTTTTAAAGCCTATTTTGGGAAGCGCTGGTGTTTGGGTCAGCCTTTTTGTGCTATTTTTCTTATCTATAATTTTAATATTTGAAGAGCGATTTTTTATCGTCATGAAAAAATGTTTTGTGATACCAAACAACCCAAATTTCACGCAAAATTACTCCACGAGAAGTGAACAAAATAGAGCAAATTTCAGCAAAAAAGATGAACCATTAAACTACGATGAGATATTTACTGAGCCTGATATAAATTTAAAAGATGTAAAAAATACAGATATTTTTAGCGAAAAGCCAGAGCAAAATCAGCCAAAATTAAAACGAAAAAAAGAGCCCAATAAAATTTCATCTAAAAAATATGAACCAAATTTTACTATTTTTGATGAGGGCAAAACACAAACCACCAACGAAAATCATGAGGCAAATTCGCCATCTCAATCTTTAAAACCAGAGCATATTCGCGAAATGGCAGAAAATAAAAAACTTCTTGACGAGCTAGAAAAAGGGCAGTTTCAAAAGCCATCAAATTTCACGCTCCCACCACTTGATTTTTTAAATTTGCCTTCGCAAAAATCTCACAATGTTGATGAAAGCGAAATTGATACAAAAATCCATGATCTGCTTGAAAAGTTGCGTAAATTTAAGATTGACGGCGATGTTGTGCGCACATATTCAGGCCCGGTTGTAACGACGTTTGAGTTTCGTCCTGTTGCTAATATTAAAGTAAGTAAAATCCTCACTCTTCAAGATGACCTTGCCATGGCACTTCGCGCAAAAACCATACGTATTCAAGCGCCAATCCCAGGCAAAGATGTAATCGGGATCGAAATTCCAAACAAAGAGAGCGACACAATCTATCTGCGCGAAATTTTACAAAGCGAAATTTTTCAAAACGCTTCTAGTCCCCTTACAATCGCGCTTGGCAAAGATATCGTCGGACAGCCGTTTATAACGGATCTTAAAAAACTTCCGCATCTTTTAATCGCCGGAACAACAGGAAGTGGTAAGAGTGTCGGCATAAATGCGATGCTTTTGAGCCTACTTTATCGCAATTCGCCAAAGACTTTGCGCTTTATAATGATAGATCCAAAAATGCTAGAATTTAGCATGTATAATGGCATCCCGCACCTTCTAACACCTGTGATTACCGAGCCAAAAAAGGCAATTATCGCGCTTTCAAATTTGGTAAATGAGATGGATCGTCGCTATAAAATCATGGCGCAAACACGCACAAAAAATATCGAAAATTACAATGAATTAATTAGTACTCAGGGGGGAGAAATTTTCCCTTATATAGTCGTGATTATCGACGAGCTTGCGGATTTGATGATGACTAGTGGCAAAGATGTTGAAAGGTTTATCGCGCGTCTTGCGCAAAAGGCGCGTGCTAGCGGTATTCATCTCATTGTCGCGACGCAACGCCCAAGTGTTGATGTTGTTACTGGATTAATCAAAGCAAATTTGCCAAGCCGCGTGAGCTTTCGTGTCGGCTCTAAAATCGATAGCAAAGTTATTTTGGATCAAACGGGCGCCGAGAGTTTGCTAGGGCGGGGCGATATGCTTTTTACTCCGCCAAATTCGCCAGGTATTGTAAGATTGCACGCGCCATTTGCTAGCGAAAGCGAGATTAATAAAATTGTCGATTTCTTAAAAATGCAAGAGAGCGTCGTTTATGATGAGGCGTTTTTGAGCGAAGAGGGCAGTGAAAATGAAATTTTAAATGACGATGAGCGCGACGAATTATACGAAGAGGCAAAATCTATCATTTTAGAGAGTGGCAAAACCTCAATTAGCTATTTGCAGCGCCAGCTTCGTATCGGCTATAACCGCGCAGCAAATATCATCGAACAGCTCGAAAAAACAGGCTTTTTAAGCAAAGCTGACGCCAAAGGCCAAAGGGAAATAAACTAAATGAGAGTTGATAAAACGCTGTTTTTTGCTGTTTCGATTTTGATCGCGATTGGGATCTGTTTTTCGCTTTCGCTCTCCGCATTTACGACGCTTATGTTTGGTTATGAGCCACTTCATTTTTTTATCAGACAGCTTGGTGTTGGGCTTATCAGCGTGGCGATAATGTGGTATTTTTCGCGGTTAAATCCTGAAAAGTGGCTCCATTTTTTTGGAATGTTTTTATTTATTTCAATGTTTATTGTTATGCTTTTGATGCCTGCGTTGCCATCAAATTTGGTCGATAAAGTAAATGGAGCTAGTCGCTGGATAAAGCTACCTTTTATATCTATTGCGCCTGTTGAGTTTTTTAAAATTGGTTTTATATATTTTCTTGCGTGGTCTTTTTCGCGCAAAATCGACGGGACTATTAAGCGCAAATTGTTTGAAGAGATTGGGATTTTGCTCCCATATGTCCTTCTTTTTTGTGTGTTTTTATACATAATTGCCAAAGTGCAAAACGACCTAGGGCAAATCGTCGTGATGGGGCTTGCGATGATATCAATGGCTATTTTAGCAGGGACTAGTGGCAGAATTGCTATTGCCACAATTATATTGTTGATTGTAGGCGCATATTTTGCTATCGTTTATAGCGATCATCGTATCGGGCGTTTGCTTACTTGGTGGGCAGGGATTCAAGATGTAATTGTGCCATTTTTACACCTACCTGATAGATGGCATATCGATAATATCTCAGAAGCATACCAAATCAAACACTCACTAAATGCTATCAATAACGGCGGATTTTTCGGACAAGGCATAGGACAGGGGAGTATAAAACTCGGATTTTTGAGCGATGTTCATACGGATTTTGTTTTAGCTGGAATTGCAGAAGAGGTAGGGCTTTTTGGGATTTTTTGTATTTGTTTGCTATTTTATGTGATTTTTTATCGCATTTTTGCCATTTCGTCGCTGGCGCAAAATAAGGTGCATTATCTATTTTGTATGGGGATTGGCTTTTTACTTTTCTTTTCATTTTTGATGAATTCATACGGAATTTCGTCAATTACGCCCGTAAAGGGTATCGCCGTGCCTTTTCTTAGCTATGGTGGTAGCCATCTTCTTGCTGCATCTTTGGGAATTGGGCTTGTGTTGATGATTTCAAAAAGGAGAAAATCGTGAAAATTTTAATCACAGGCGGAGGCACTGGCGGGCATTTGGCGATTGCTAAAACACTTGGCGAAGAGATCAAAAAGCGAAACATAGGCACGAAATTTGTTGGTTCTACAAATGGACAAGATCGCGCTTGGTTTGAAAATAGCGAAATTTTTGATGAAAAGATTTTTTTACAAAGTTCAGGCGTGGTAAATAAGCGCGGGTTGGCCAAATTTAGCTCGGTTTTTAACATAATAAATTTGAGTTCACGAGTGTGCGAAATTTTACGAACGGACGAAATTTGCGCTGTTATTAGTGTGGGTGGATATAGTGCCGCACCTGCTGCGATCGCTGCTTTAAGAGAGAAAAAACCGCTTTTTATCCACGAACAAAATGCAATCATCGGGCGGTTAAATCGCCTTTTAAAACCATTTTCACGCGGATTTTACAGCTCGTATTTTGAGCCAAAATTTAGCTATCCGGTGAGTGAAATTTATTTTCGCACGGCGCGGACGCGGACAAATTTAGAGACGATTATCTTTCTTGGCGGATCACAAGGGGCGAAATTTATCAATGATTTAGCTCTAAATTTGGCACATGATTTAAATTCGCACGGCATAAAAATAATCCACCAATGTGGCGCAAAAGATTATGAACGCGTGGCGAAATTTTACGCGCAAAATGGTATAAATGCCGATGCTTTTGGCTTTTGCGATGATTTGGCGAGCAAGATTTCACAGGCGGATTTATGCGTAGGGCGTAGCGGGGCTAGCACGCTTTGGGAGCTTTGTGCTGCACGGTTGCCTGCGATTTTCGTGCCATTTCCATACGCTGCTAATAATCATCAATATTTCAATGCTAAATTTTTAGCCGATCGTAATTTAGCCAAAATTTTTACACAAAATGAAATTTCTAACGAGCGATTTTTGGACGAAATTTTAAATTTCAATATCGCCAAAGCTAGCGATGACCTAAAAGACATTCTCGCCCCAAATGCCGCAAATTTAATCGTATATGACATTTTGGTTAAGCTTGAAAAATAGCGCGTGATTATGCAATAAGGTAGTATAAATTTAGATTGCATTTCTAATTTTACGCAACAATAAAATATAGTTTCAGTATTTTTAGATATCATTCTCAATTAGAATAAAACTACCAAGGTTTTTTATGAGAATTTTACCTTTCTTTTTTATAGCTACATTTGCTTTTTCAAATAACTTAGACCAAATTTATAAAACCCAAGCCAAGCAAGAAGAAGATAGACTAAAATCCATAATAGAAAGCCAAAAAGAAAACTCAAATGTTATTTTAGAAACTAAAACAAGTGAAATTTCCAATATTATATTAAACGAAGAGCCTTGCTTTATTATTAATGAAATTTTATTAATTGGTGAAGGTAGCGATAAATTTAAACAATATTTAAAAAAAGCTTCAAAAAATGTAAATTTTAAAAAAGGTAGTTGCTTGGGAAAAAATAGTATAAATACTATTTATAGTGCTTTTTATAACGAAATTTTAAAATCGGGCTTTATCACGACTACTATAAATTTGCCATCTCAAAATTTAAAAAGTAAAACACTTAAATTTGAGATAATTCCTGGCAAAATAGATGAAATTTCATTAAATGATAAAAACTCTACTAAAAATAGAGCTTCTTTATTTACTTCATTTAACATAAATAAAAAAGACAATATTTTAAATTTGCGAGATATCGAACAAGCCTTAGAAGTCCTGCAAAACGCCTCTAATGGCAATGTTAGTTTTAAATTAATCCCTTCAAATAAAGAAAATTATAGTGATATAAAAATTACAAAGGAAGAAAAACTACCGCTTAATCTCTCTTTATCGTTTGATAATTTAGGAAGTAGGGCGACTGGAAAGTATCAAGGAGGAGTAAATTTAAATGCACTTAATCTAATGGGATTTAACGAAATTTGGTATTCATCTTACTCTAAAAATATATTTAAAGCCGATAAACAAAGCGTAGAAAATGATACAAAAAGAGGAAAAACAGACAATATTTATTACGGTATAACAATCCCATACAAAAGATTTTCTTTAGATTTTAACGAGTATAGATACAATTACGATCAAGCAATTCCTGGAGCTTTTGGAGTTTATAAATATAGTGGAAAAAGTAAAAGAAGAAATTTAACGCTAAATTATCTTTATCACAGAGAACACATTTCAAAAAACAGTATATTTTTTAGACTTTGGGAAAAAGAAAATAAAAATTATATAGAAGACTATGAACTAGACAATCAAAGAAAAAAAACTGCTGGATACGAAATAGGTCTAAGCTCTCAAATTTTTATTGAAAATGGTCATATAGTTTTTGGGACAACTTATAAAAAAGGCACAGGTGCAAGAGGGGCTTTAAAAGCACCAGAAGAAGACTATGGCGAGGGAACAAATAGATTTGAAATAATATCAGTTGATTTTAATTTTAATAAATCATCTTTAAATGTGCCTTTAACTTATGATTTTAAATTTCACGGTATGTGGAACAATAGACCTTTAACCATACAAGAAAGACTAAATATAGGTGGATATTATACGGTTAGGGGATTTGATGGTGAGATGAGTTTAGTTGGAAATAGGGGATATTCTGTAAGAAATACTTTGGAGTATGAATTTTTAAATTCTCATAAAATATACACCGCATTTGACTTTGGAAAAGTTAGTGGTAAAGGCTCAAAATATCTTAGAGAAAATACTTTAGTTGGCTATGGGGTTGGCTTAAAAGGATACTTTAAAAGAAAATTGCAATATGATATTTTTTTAGGTTTCCCGCTTAATAAGCCTGAGTTTTTTGAAACAGATAAAAATGTTTTAAATTTTAATCTTACATACAATTTTTAAGGACAAACAATGAATCTCAAAAACTATCTCAACATAATTTTATTCTTAATGCTTATTTTTCCAAATTTATCTTTAGCTGAAATTTTAGCTGATACTAATGCCCCTAAATCTAATCAGCCCACCATTTTAAAAACTCCAAATAATACTATACAAGTTGATATTGTTAAACCAAATAATAAAGGAATATCAATAAACGAATACTCTAAATTTAATACAACAGATAAAGGGACAATACTTAATAATTCAAGAAATGGGGCAGATACTATAACAGGAGGCTATATACATGCAAATCCAAGACTTAGTGAAAAAACTGCAAAGCTTATTGTAAATAAAATAAACTCAAATAAAAAAAGTAGCTTAAAAGGAAATATAGAAATAGCAGGAGATAAAGCTGATCTTATCATAGCAAATCCTAGTGGTATAGATATAGATGGAGTTCATTTTATAAACTCCAAATCAACCACACTAACATCAGCAGAGTTAAAATTTAAAGATGGAGCTTTAAATAATATAGATGTAAAACAAGGTGAGATATCTATAGGTAATAGAGGTTTAAAAGATGAAAGTAATTATTTAAATATCATTTCTAAAACTGCTAAGATAAGTGCTAATGTTTATGCCAATAATCTAAACATAATAACTGGAAAAAATAGACTAGATAAAGATTTAAATATATTATCAAGTAGTAGTGATGATACTAAAATATCAATTGATACTTCAAATTTAGGTGGAATGTATGCAAATAGAATAAAACTCATCGCTACAAATAAAGGTATCGGAGTAAGCAATAATGCAAAGATAGTAGCAAATCATGATATATCTATAAATCTAAATGGAGATCTTATAAATAAAGCAGATTTGATATCTAATGATAATATAAATATAAAAGCTAAAGATATAGAAAACAGTGGAAATAATGATAAAAAAGCCATAGTTAAATCACAAACCATAAATTTAAAAGCAGATAATTTAAACAATAAAAACTCTATCATACAAACCAACTCTAAACTAACCCTAAAATCAAACAATTTAATAAATAAAGACTCTATTATAGGAAAAGATGATTTAAATAAAAATACTCATAATGACATAAAAAATAATAACAACAATAAAAACAACACTAACAACAGCCAAATAGTAGTAAAAAATACTATTTTAAATAAAAACTCTAAAATACTATCTAATGAGTTAAACCTTGAAATAAATAAAGATATAGATAACAAAAACTCAAATTTAAATATTTCAAGCATAAATAATAAACTAGATAATATAAAAAACAGTAATACAAACTTTATAGTAGAAAATGAAGTAAATTTAAACCTTAATAGCCTTCTTCAAAACAGCTCCAAATTTAGCTCAAACAATAATTTATCCATAAAAGCAGATAGTGATATTATAAATAGCCATAACTCACAAATCTCATCATTTAAAAATTTAAACTTAATAGCTAGTAACACTATAAAAAACAGTAACTCTAAGCTAGTTTCTAATGGTGATGTAAATTTAAAATCAAATTATCTATACACAGATAAATTAATATCATCAAACAAAAACTTATTTATAGATTCTAAAAAAATAGATAATTTAGGCGATATAAAAGCAAACGATATAGCAATTAATTCAAATTTTTTAAACAATGAGTTAAGTATAATATCTTACAACAATTTAGATATTAAAACAAACTTTTTAAATAATAAAAACTCTTTAGTTTATGCATTAAACAAAGCTATTATTAAATCAGATGAAATTATAAATAGTAGTGATGAAAAAAACAATAAAGGTATTCAAGCTAGAAATTTAAAAATAGATTCAACTACTTTAGATAACTCAAACGGAAATATTATTTCAAATAAGTTGTTAGATATAAAGATTAAAGATTCTTTAAATAATACTTTGGGATATATAGGTGCTTATTTAAATCTTAATTTAGACTCATCACTTCTTAATAATAAAGACGGATCTATCATCTCAAATAAAAATTTATTTATAAATACTGACAAATACAATAATCACGGAAATATTCAAGCAGGAGAGAATTTATCTTTAACTACAAAAGATATTATAAACTATAACGGTGGTTTTTATGCAAATAAAGATATCTTTATAAAAACAACAGATGATTTTATAAATAATACAAAGCTTATATCAAACAATAACCTTATAATAAATGCAAATAATATAACAAATAAAGGCACTATTCACTCATTAAATGATATGAGTTTAAACTCATATTTAAATTTAAATAACTTTGGCGAAATAGCATCAAATAAAAATCTTTTTATAAACTCTAATTATTTAATGAACAATAAAGCAAATATCTATTCAAACAAAGCTTTAACTATCAATTCAAAAGATATTTTAAATATAGATAAATCAACTCTTTATAGTAAAGATGATATGATCTTAAATACAGATACTCTTATAAATAAAGATAGCTCAAATATAATATCGGATAAAAACCTAGATATCTTTTATGTAAAAGATAAAATTTCAGATGGCAATATTTTAATTTTAAATGATGATAACTATAAAAATTATAAAAGCTCTAAAATAGATAATCTCTCATCTTTAATGTATTCTAGAGGTGATATGAGTATAAATGCTAGAGAGCTTAATAATAAATCACTTGATGAACTTAAAATAAATAAAAATCTAAAAACAAAAAAAGGAAGTATAAATTTAAGAGATAATAATCAAAAGATAATATCATTTGGAGTTGATATAGATAAATTAAAACAAGATATTATAGAAAACTATAAAATAAATAATAATTATAAAGAGCCCAGTAGCAAGTATGTAGAAAATGAACTTAAAAAAGAAATTATTAACAAAAATGAAAAACTATATATCTTAAGCTTACATAAAAATACAAAATCAAATGGTAAAAATATCTACAATGATATAAAATTTGATTTTATAAATAATCAAGCCATTATTACAACAAGCCATATAAGAGATAATGAAAAAACAAGAAAGATAGATTATACAATTAATAAGCAAACTATAAATGAAGATGATTTGGCTAAATTTAGACCATCTAGTATTATTTCAAATAAAAGTATTAATTTTTTAACAAATAATTTATTAAATGATAAAAGCATAGTATTTGCAAACAAAGATATAAATTTAAAAGATACAAATTTAATTAATCAAGGTCTTGATTTAACTCATAAAGTATCTTCAACTGCTGTTTATATATGGCAAGAAAAAAAGAAAAAAAGATGGTGGAAAAGAAGTAAATGGGTTGATGTAGGAGGTGTTGTAGGAACTAACAATATATCTTATAAACAAATTAGCTACCCGTCTATATTTACAGCAAATGGTAAAATAACAGGCTCTTTAACTAAGCTTAATAATGATAAACCAAATAACACAGATATAATAATAAATAAAACACCTAAATTTATGAAAGATGATAAGGACATATTTTATAAATCTTTATTAAAAAAAGATATATATTTAAATAATATCACAAATCCACATAAAAACAACTCTTTTATAATTAGCAATAACCCTCCTACTTTTAAGGATAACTTTATAAATCCTACTGATCAAAAATACTACTATTTAAATAACGGTTATATTTATGATGAAAACATTCCAAACAGTGATTATATGCATAATAAACTAACTTCTATTTATGATTTTAGAAATAGTGCTTTAAAAAGTATATTATTTAAAGACGGTAAACCAGTAGATGCTTCATCTTTAATATATGCAGGAGATGGAATCTCTCTAGATATAGATGGAAATTTAAATAACTACTCAAGCATTATAAGCAATAACTACATAAAGATAAATGCAAACAACATTACAAATAAATTTGCAGATATAAAGGCAAATAATGAATTAATTCTAAATGCAAATAATGATATTTTAAATCTCTCTTCTTTAATTGAGGCAGGAAGTATCTATCTACAAGCAAATAATATATTTAATCAAACCCTATCAAATACAAACACCCTAACTAACTCTTATGGAAAAGAAAGCTTTACAAATATAGCAGATACTTCAACTATTGCTTCAACCAAAGGCGATACAGTATTAAATGCAAAAGATAGTATCTATCTAAGAGGTTCAAACATAGACTCAAATAAAAATATAGCCCTACTTGCAAATAACAGTATCTTAAGTGATGCTGTAAAAGATAAAGGCTCATATGATTTTTCTATGAGTGGGGGATATTATAAAAGAGAGTATGAGTATAACATAGGATCAAACTTATTTGCAAAAGAAAATATTTTATTAAAGGCAAATAAAGATATAACTTTAATAAGTTCAAATTTAAACTCCAATAAAGATATAGTAATAAATGCAAGAGATAATATAAATATTCTTTCATCAATAAACAGCGATTACAATGAAATAAAATCAACCTCAAAAGGATTTATGTCTAAAAAAACAGAACTTATAAAATCATTGCAACAAGAGGTAAAAAGCTCAAATATAGATGGAAAAAATATTTATATCAATGCAAACAATGACATAAATTTACAAAGCATAAATTTAATTGCAAATCAAAATTCAAATAAAAAAGATTTAAACAATAAAGGCACTATATCTATCGTTTCAAATAACGGCAATATAAATATAGCTTCAGCTTCTTATACCACCTACTACGACACCCAAACTAATAAATCAAGCTTTGGAGGTCTTAATAAAAGCTCATCCAAACTAAACGATACAACTATCTCTCAAAGCTCATCAAATCTATTTAGTGCAAATAGTATAAATTTAAAAGCAAACAATATAAACTTAATAGCTTCAAATTTAAAATCAACAAACATAGATATAAAAACTGATCTGTTAAATTTAATCTCATCCAAAGAAACAAATTCTCATACTGAATTTAAAACCAAATCAGGAATCATTACGGCTACAATTGAAGATAAAGGAAGTATAAAAGAAATAGAAATTCCTGCAGTTATAGAAGTAGATAATAAGTTTATTTTAAACGGTAAAGATATAACAAATAAACTTGATACTAAAACATATACTGAAATTTCAAATTCTTTAAGCTCAAATGAGGTTAAAGAAAAGGTATTAAAAGAATTAAGTTCAAACAAAACTTTAAATATAAAAGAAATAAATCAAATAAAAGCTACTCTAAACTCAAAAGAGTGGAATGATAAAAGAACAACTCTAAGTGGAATAGGAACACTTATAGTTACTGCTGTAACTACTTATCTTACAGCAGGAGCTGGAAGTGCGCTTGCGGCAAGTTTAGGAACTACAGGCGCAAGCGCAGCTACAACAGTAGCCGTAACAAATGCAGTAATAGCAAATACTTCTATTCAAGCTAGTAATATGATATTATCAAACGGTAAAGTTAAATTTGATATTGACTCTTTAACCAAATCAGCCTTAAGTGCAGGAATTGGTAGTATGGCAAGCTCATATATAAATAGTTCTACTTACTTAACTAATTCAAATTTAATAAGCTCAAATTATTTAGATATATCATATGCCGATATAGCAAATACCTTATCAAGCTCAGCCATACAAAGTGGAATTTATGGAACAAATTTTAAAGACTCTTTATTATCTAATATATCTTCTAACACTGGAAACTATCTATTCAATAGAGCAGGGGATATAGGAGTTATAACAAACAGCAAAGATGGAAGTCTAACTAAAACTGCACTTCATTCATTAATAGGTGGAAGTGTAAATGCTATTCAAGGAGAAAGCTTTATAAATGGAGCTGTTATTTCAGGTATAAATGAAATGCTTTCTCCACTATCTAAAAACCTGAATAAAAATGAACAGATTCTAACTTCACAGCTAATTGGAATATTAAGTGGAGCTATAATAAATAGTGAAGCTGGAGCCAAACAAGGATATAATCTTACAACAAGTGCTGAAATGTATAATAGACAGTTGCATAAAGAAGAGAT
>CAUUFG010000012.1:0-21890 GCA_963544335.1 uncultured Campylobacter sp. | reverse complement strand
TAAATTTAAAATCAAAAGCCAAATTTTGTAAATTTAAAAAATCGGAGTAAGAAGATGAGATGCGCAAAATGTGGGGTATTTAGCCTGAAATTTATCTGCCAAAATTGCGAACAAATTTTACGCCAAATTTCGCCAACAAAGCGCGAAATAAACGGGCTAAAAATCTATTCATTTTACGCTTATTCTGAAATTCGCCCATTAATCTTATCCAAGCGCGAAATTTGGGGCGCATTTGTCTATAAAAAATTGGCAAAATTTAGTTTTGGGGCTTTTGCTAAATCTTTAAAATTTGGCGAAAAAGTCGCAGCTGTCGCGATTGATGTGTTAAAAGATGATTATTCTCACACGGCGATTTTGGCGCGAGCGATGAAGACAGATGAAATTTCGCCGATTTTTAACGCTTTACGGATAAATTCGCCATTTAAATATCATGGACGCGATCTAAATTTTAGGCTAAAACACGGGCGAAATTTTGAACTCTTACACGAAATAAATATGCCTGTGATTTTAGTAGATGATGTCGTTACGAGTGGCGCCACACTCTATCAAGCTAGCGAAATTTGCGCTAAATTCGGCATAGATGTGTTGTTTGGCTTGACACTTAGCGATGCTCAAAATTGATAAAAATTAACGCAAATTAAATTAAATTTCTCATAAATTTTTAATATTTTTTTAGTTACAATGTCCCGCTTTTTAAATTCAAAAAATCAAAAGAAAGGAAGCTAATGTCAGTAGAACAAAAAAGACGAGATTTTATCGGTATGTCCTTTGGTGCAGTCGCTGCTGTTGGTGCTGGTTTCTCTTTGTTTGCGATGAAACGAACATGGGATCCATTGCCAAGCGTGGAGGCTGCTGGTTTTACGACTGTCGATTTAAGCGTCTGTGAACCGGGCGTTATTCATCAAGTTACATGGCGCAAAAAGCCGATTTTTATCCTAAAAAAGACGCCAGAGATGTCAAGCGATGACACTAGGGAGATAAAAGTTGGAAATGATCGCTATTCGATTATGATTGGAATTTGCACGCATTTAGGCTGTATTCCTGCTTACAATCCATCTCGTCAGCAATTCGTTTGCGCGTGTCATGGAGGGGTTTTTGATACAAATGGTATCAATGTTTTTGGTCCGCCACCGCGCCCGTTTGATATCCCGCCGTTTGCCATAAAAGATACCAAGCTTGAGCTTGGAAAAGAGGGCGATGAGTATAAAAAAATGCTCGCGGCCGCAAAAGCATAGGGAGGAAATTTAGATGTCACATTTTCATAAAGCGACAAGTGTTGGCGATTGGTTTGATCAACGTCTAGCGACTAAGAAATTTTGGAACGTAATGGCGGCGCACTATTGGATTCCAAAAAACATAAATTTCTTATGGGCCATGGGCGTTATTTTGTTGGTGCTTTTTTCGATGCTGTTTGTGAGCGGTTTGATGCTTGTCATGTATTATAAACCTGATGAAAATTTAGCATTTGATAGCGTAAATTACACTATCATGAAAGAGGTCGGCTTTGGCTGGTTGTGGCGACATATTCACGCGGTTGCGGCTTCGGTTATATTTTTAATCATCTATATTCACACATTTACAGGGCTTTATTATCGTTCTTATAAAGCTGGACGCGAGATGATTTGGATTAGCGGTATGCTTTTGTTTATTCTATTTTCTGCTGAGGCGTTTAGTGGTTATATGCTTCCATGGGGACAGATGAGCTATTGGGCAGCGCAAGTTATTACAAATTTATTCGGCGGAATTCCAGTTATAGGACCAGCTTTGGTTGAGTGGATTCGCGGTGATTATGCTGTTAGTGATCCTACTTTGACTAGATTTTTTATGTTGCATGTTTGTTTGTTGCCGATCGTGCTAATTAGCGTGATTGCGTTTCACTTTTATGCACTCCGTTTCCCGCATGTTAATAATTTAGATGGCGAAGAGATTGATTTTGAGTTAGAGGCTGAAAAATTTATAGATGGCAAGACAAAAGAGGCGAAAGTTATTCCATTTTGGCCAGCGTTTTTGTCAAAAGACTTCCTATACGTATCTATTTTTATGATATTTTTCTTTTACTTGGTTGGTTTCCACTATGGTTTTGCGATGGACCCGATAAATTTTGACCCTGCAAACTCTAGTAAAACTCCAGCGCATATCTATCCTGAGTGGTATTTTTTATGGCAGTATGAAATTTTACGTGGATTTTTCTTTGATGTTGGACCGATTAAAGCGGCTGATATTGGCTTTGTTGCATTTGGTATAGCAGGCGTTGCTCTTGCTCTTGTGCCATTTTTAGATAGAAGCCAAGTGGTCGCACCAGCACACAAAAATAGTGCATTCTTGATATGGTTTTGGATTTTGGTTTTTGATTTAATCGCGCTTAGCGTATTTGGAAAATTACCGGCAAATGGCTACTTTATGGGTATTGAAAACAACGTGGTTGGTTTTGTATTTTCTATTTTATTTTTTGCGCTAGTTTTTGTTATGTTGCCATTAATTACAATCGCTGAAAGAAAAAGGGGCTAAAATGAGAGATATAAAAATACTATTTTTAGTACTAGCTTGCGTTGGATTTTTGTATTTTGGCGTTGAACCTTATGCGCATACTAAACTTCATCCACACGTTGCGGCAGCTGATTATGATTTTGCTAAAGAAGATCTAAATTTGGCAAAAACAGATGTAAAAGATGCTGAAATTTTATTAAACGAAGCAAAAAAAAGTGACGCCAAAAATAGCACTGATAAGACAAAAGATGCTATTAAAAATGCGCAAAAAACATTAGATGAAAAGAAATCTATTCAAACAAAATATGAGTTATTTTGGAATGATATTGAAAAAATTGATCTTTCAAAAGGCGATCCTGTAAAAGGTGCTGAGACATTTACAAACGCTGGATGTATTGGGTGCCATGGGCTAAAAGTCGCTGGATTTGAAGCACCAATGGACGCAAATTCATCTACAGAAGCATATGGTGTAAATCCACCTGATTTAAGTTTAGCTGGACGAATTTATGATAAGAAATTTTTAGCAGGACTTATAAAAGATCCAACCATGGCGTTAAAACTTTCACATAAATTTAACGATGAGCGCCCATTCCCAATGCCTGCATTTTTTGGTGCTGGTGGCGATTTAAATCAAGAGATTGCCGATATTGTCGCATATCTTGTCTCTGTCGCACCAAGTGATGAAGCGCTTATTAAAGAGCAGCGCGCAGCTATGAAGATCAAAGACGAAGTTGTATTAAATAAAGAACAAAACGAATTTTTAGTAAATCGTGCGGTATTTAGCGCAGCATGTATTCGTTGCCATGATGTCAAATATGATAAATTAAATGCCGAAGGACACACTGATTTAATCGCAAAATACATGGGCTCAACGCCACCTGATCTATCAATGATGATTCGTGCTCGTTCATCTGAATATCTACATAATTTTATCAACGATACACAAAAGATGCTTCCTAATACATCAATGCCACGCGTTGGTTTAAATAAAACTAGCGAAGATCAAGTGATCTCATATCTAGAGAGTGTTGGCGATAGCAAAAAAGCGCAACGCGAGAGTGTAAGCGTAAATATCATGATATTCTTTGCGATTTTGAGTGTTTTTGCATTCTTGTGGAAACAATATATTTGGAGAAATTTACATTAAATTTATAGAAATTTGCAGTTAAAAAGCTGCAAATTTCGACTATTTTTGTATGTCTAATTCAGTGATGCGCTTTTTATTGATAGGTGAAAACTGATTAACATACTCATACGCCTCTTCGTAATCATCATCCATATACCCAGCAACTTTTACGATAAACTCATAAAGCTCTTCATCGTCCATCGTCTCAAAATCGCCATTATATTCCTCTAATGTCTCAGAAACATACGCCTCTAATTCCAACTCGTCATAAGTCATTTTTAAGCTCCATTAAAAAAGTCCCGAAGTGTAGCAAAAAAAATAGACAAATTCAAGCAAATTTCAATATAAATTTAGCTTTTCGCCACACGCCAAAGCACTTTTTTAGTGCGTTTGTATATAATTTGCGTTTTTGCTAAATTTTCGATGATATTAAGGAGAAAATCATGAAAAGCTTTTTTATCACGGGCACAAATACCGATATTGGCAAAACTTTTATCACCACTGCTCTTTTGCGTTCATTTTTGAAATTTACCCCGCGCGCCGTCGCAATCAAACCGATTCAAAGTGGCGCAGATGAGAGCGGTTTAAAGGATTTTGAAATTTATCAAAGTGCTGGCGAGAGCGAAAGTTTCGCTCCGCTTTATATGCTTAAATTTCCAGCTTCGCCACATTTTGCCGCGCATTTAGAAAACATTCAAATTGATCTTAAAAATGTTAAAAATTATTGCGAAAAAATCATTTGCGAACACGAAATGACGCTCATTGAGGGTGCTGGCGGGATTTATGTCCCGATAAATGAGTACGAAAGCATACTTGATTTAATCCTTGCGCTAAATTTGGGCGTCATTTTAGTCTGCAAAAACGAGCTTGGTGCCCTAAATAACGCTACTTTAAGTATCAAAGCGCTCGAAAATGCTGGCGCAAAAATCAATTTAATTGTGCTAAATTTTACCGATTTAAACGATCAAATTCACGTATCCAATTTATATTATTTGCACGCAAATTTCCCCTATAAAATCATAGTTTTGCCTAAATTTGATAATAAGAATTTAGATGAAGTCGCACTCAATTTTGATGAGTTTGCGCAAGAAAGCTTGCCAAATTTAGATGAAATTTGGGCGTGCGACAATCCTTTTCTACCCAGTGCGCAAACAAATTTAATTGCAAATAATCAAATTTTAGACGAAATTTCAAATAAAACAGAGCCAAATTTAACACCTTGTCAAGTTCAAATTTCTAGCGAACAAATCGATTTGAATTTCGATAAAAAGCACCTTTTTCATCCATACACTTCCATCACAAAACCGCTTAAAACATACGCTGTTACGGGCGCAAAAGGCTCATATATATTCACGCAAGATGGCGCGCTAATCGATGGTATGAGCTCTTGGTGGTGCGAGTGCTTAGGCTATGGACGCGAAGAGCTAAAAGCGGCGGCTCACGCGCAAATTGACGACTTTTCGCACGTGATGTTTGGAGGATTAACCCACGCACCTGCGATAAATTTAGGCAAAAAATTACTCTCTCTTTTACCTAGCCAATTAGATGTAATTTTTTACGCAGATAGTGGCTCGGTTGCTGTTGAAGTAGCTATTAAAATGGCGTTGCAATACCAGCAAAATCACGCCCCGCATAAAAATAAAATCGCAACTTTTAAAGGCGGATACCACGGCGATACGTTTGGTGCGATGAGTGTTTGTGATCCTGTAAATGGCATGCACTCGCTCTTTCGTGGCGTTTTGGCTAAGCAAATTTTTATGCCACGTCCAAAAATCCCGTATGGCGCGAAATTTAGTGACAAAGCGACAAAAAAAATGGAAAAAATCATCATGAAAAATCGCGACAAAATCGCCGCGATCATCATCGAACCACTGGTGCAAGGCGCAGGCGGAATGTGGTTTTATCACGAAAATTATCTGAAATTTTTGCGTAAAATTTGCGATAAAATCGGCGCACTTTTGATCTTTGATGAGATTGCGACTGGTTTTGGGCGCACTGGTGCGATGTTTGCGTGCGAAAAAGCCGGCGTCGTGCCAGATATTATAACGCTTGGCAAGGCGCTAACAGGCGGAATGCTAAGCTTTGCGACGACGATTTGCTCTAGGCGAGTAGCTAATGGCGTGTGTCAAAATGGCGTGTTTATGCACGGGCCAACTTTTATGGCAAACCCTCTTGCGTGCGCGGTTGCACTTGAAAGTATTACACAAATTGAGCGCTTAAATGTGCGCGAGAAAGTCGGTGTTTGTGAGCAAATTTTGCGTGAAAATTTGGCGTTTTGCGCGAATTTAGATGGTGTGGTTGATGTGCGCGTGATGGGTGCAATTGGCGTGGTGGAGATGGCGCGCGATGTTGATGTGGAGCGCATACAGGCGTTTTTTATAAAGCGTGGCGTGTGGATTCGTCCATTTGGCAAAAACATCTACATAATGCCACATTTTACAGCATCGCGCGATGAGATTATTGCGCTTTGCAAGGCGATACGCGAGGCGATTTTGGCTGGAGAATATTGAGATTGTTTTTTAAAATTTGGCTTATTTTTGAGTCAAATTTATATCATAATCATCAAAAACCCAGCGCGAATTTAATAAAAAATTTGTTTATGATTTGCGCTAAAAATATTTTGTGTGATTGCTAAAATTTGGCAAAAGCTAATGAAATTTTCCGCAGAAATTTAGATGAAAATTTATCAAACGTAAAGCTAAAAAGCCTAGCGCGAAATGTTATCTATCAATTTTCCAGACAAAGTCGCGGTTTAGTTTAGATTACTTTAAAAACTACACCAAAAGAGACGATAAATTTAAAGAGTGTATTAATAAACTAAATTTAATTTTCTAAATTTGATAAATATATGCGTCAATTTTTAAAAATGTATTTTTTTGGTAAATGATTTTCGTAGATAAAAATAAGCTTTATATAGGCGCAAAACAGGCAAAAAACATGTTTTAAAAGCAAATTTTTATAAACATATAGATTTTAAAAGCTATTTTAAATTTTTGAAATTTTTAAACAAAATATAATCTCTTTATCGCTTTTCTAGTATTTTTTAAGTGTATAAAATTATTTAAAAAACATAAACTGATACAAGCAAGAATAAGTGCGAAAAAGCTAATAGATTTTATGTAATAATAAAAGCTATAAGAACAAATAAATTTATAGCAAAAAACACAAGGCAAACAAAATCAACCAAAAATAAAAACTTTTTTATAAATTTTGACCAATTTTATCAATCAAAGTACAAAAAAACTATAAATTTAAACGTAAGAAATTTGAAATTTGACAAGCAATTTAAATAGTTAAAAAATGTAAGATTTTTAAAAATTTAGATGTAGAGACAAGCTAGAAAATTCAAAACCACATTCATAGCAAATTTAATTTGGAACTACCGATAGAATAGCTGTTTATAAAAGATTTTATGAAATATAAAATTTAAAAATATGAGTAAATTTATATAAAACCGGTAAAAAACCATAATTAAATGCGTCTAAAAGTCGTGCTTTGTTTAAAGGCGTAAGAGAAAAATTAGGCAAATTTTAAAATATTAAAAGCCAAAAACATTGTGTAGCAATTTTTTTAGCCTTGATATATCAATGACGAATTTAAAAATAATCACAAATTGAGTTTATTTTAAAAAATGAGTAAAAAGCAAAGAAATATATATATTACTAAAATTAAATAAAAATCATAAAAAACAAAAAATATATTTTTATTGTTGTTTTGAAGGCTTTAAAATAGTTTCTATATTTAAAATTCAAAAGCCTTAATTTGTGAATAAATTTTTTACTTCATATTTAATTTAAATAAATCATTAAATTTCAAGCTAAAAATATTGGCGCAATATTAAAAACTAATTTTGTTTAAAAACAAAAACTAGCTACAAAAAGCTTATTTTATATACTCGCAAAACAAAGTACAAGGAAAAAATCAAATAAAATTCAAAAAAGAGTGTTTAATTTGACCAAAAATTTGGTCAAATTAAACAGTTACATCGAAAGTGTAGAATAGACATCTTCTAGCAAGAAAAATTTATCTTCAACTGTTCCTTTGTAGAAATTTGCAAACGTATTTTGGTACGCACTATTAAAAAATCCCTCTTTTGAAAGAGATAGAATTTTTTCATTTACAAGATTTAATAAAGCGTCGTTGCCTTTTTGAGTAGCAACACAATCAAAAAGAATCGGTCCAACAGCTTTTACTGAGATTTTATAATCATTATCCAAAAGCGGAATAACAGCAGCATTTAATATATTGTGCATATAAGCATCCCCAGAGCCATTTGAAAGTTGTTGGAAGCAATCCATATTATTTTTACAAGATACAGTTTCTATATTTTTATTTTTTAAATAACTCTCAGAGTTTGTACCACCAATAGTCAAAACTTTACGATTATTTAA
The DNA here is from genome assembly GCA_963544335.1 of uncultured Campylobacter sp. Lineage (GTDB taxonomy): Bacteria > Campylobacterota > Campylobacteria > Campylobacterales > Campylobacteraceae > Campylobacter_B. The sequence goes on along the minus strand of CAUUFG010000012.1, from coordinate 13,886 downwards.
ATCGCCCTCTGATTTGATACCTTTATCACCTCGCGCAACAACAGCAAGTGAAGTAGAAAGATATGGGATGGAAAACGACATCTCTTTTGCACGAGATTCAGTTCTAGCAAAATTTGCAATAAGCAGATCAATCTTATTTTCTTTTACAGCAGAACCACGATCAGTATTAGCAATGCCTACAAGCTCAACTTTTCCACTAGGCAAAATCGCGGAAGCAATTTTTCTAGCAAACTCAACTTCAAAACCATGAAAATTTCCACTCCTATCAATTTGAGAAAGAGGTGGGTTATTTGGTGCAATTCCTATTCTAATAACATTCGCGCTTTTAATCTGTTCTAAACTATTAGCACTAAGCGCCGAAGCCAACATTAAAGAAATAACTAACGTTTTTTTCATTTCAAACTCCTTGAATTTAAATAATTTATCAACTCTGTATTATAACAAAAAAAAAAAAACAAGCGCGAATATTATTCATTATTTCTATGTTTTAACAAATATTTAATAGTTATCCTTTTTTTGAATAGCTAAATAAAATATATAACTTACGATAAAACCAATAGCAACAGGCACGATCCAACCAAGCATAGCCTCATAAAATGGCAGTTTTGCGATATTTTCGGTAACAAACGCGATCTTAAATCCTGCATTATCCAAAGCATTTACCACGCCTACAAAAGCTGCAACATAGACGCAAACGCGATAAACAATACGCGAAGAATCGACTATTTTATTGATCAAAGATAAAATAACAAGCACGATCGCAATCGGATATATCGCAATAAGCACCGGAATACTAAATTTTAAAATTCTATCTAAGCCTAAATTTGCAACCCCATAGCTAACAATTACCCAAATCAAAACCCACTTTTTATAGCTAATTTTCGGATAAATTTCTTCAAAATATGCGCTCACAGAGCTAATAAGCCCGGTTGTAGTCGTAAAGCAAGCAAGAAAAAATGCCACACCCAAAATCACAACGCCAGCTTTACCAAAAAGGTGATTACTAATTAGCGATAAAAGCTCCGCTCCATTTTTCGTACCACCAAAAAGCACCGCAGAAGTCGCGCCCAAATATCCTAGCATTATATAAACAGCCATCAAAATCGCGCCCGCAAACATTCCAGCTTTTACAGTTGAAATCGCTAAATGCTCTTCATCTTTTATCCCGCGATCTTTCATAGCACCAGCGATAATTATCCCAAAAACAAGCGCAGCGAGCGCGTCCATCGTTTGATAACCCTCGATAAAGCCTTTGCTAACTGGGTGAGAGATATAATCGCCGTTTGGCGCACTAAATTCGCCCATTGGATTTAAAAATCCGACAACAAAAAATACAACAATTAATATAAGCATCACAGGTGTTAAATATTTTCCTAAAAGTTCGACCATTTTTGATGGATATATACAAACATATAAATTTAGCGCAAAATAGATTGCACCGTAAATCGCTAGATAAAACGTCTTTTTCTCAGGATCTAAAAACTGCATAATAGAAATTTCAAACGCCATATTTCCAGCGCGCGGAATCGCCAAAAAAGGCCCAATTGATAGATAAATTAGCATAACAAAAAGCCCAGCAAACCACTCATCAGCGCGACTTGCAAGCTTTTTTAACGTCCCAGCGCGCGCAATAGCTGCAACACCAAGCACCGGCAAAATAACAGCTGTCGCACAAAAAAACATAATCGCAATATAATAATTTGTTCCCGCGTTTTGCCCAACCATCGGTGGAAAGATAAAATTTCCAGCACCAAAGAACATTGAAAAAAGCATTAAAGCAATTGTGAAAAAGTGCTTTTTACTAAGTTTTTGCATTTTATAACCTTTTAATTAAAAATAATTTCGCGATAATGCTAAATTTTGGCTTAAAATATTATGAATTTCTAGCTAAATTTAGACTAAAAATAAAATTTAATCGGCTATAATACGCAACTTTTAAGGAGCAAAAAATGCTAGAAATAGATTTTGAAAAAATAATCAAAGAAAATTATCCAAATTTCATCTCAAAATATCCAAGCTTAATAACAAATTCCATAATCTGGACGATTAAAAAGCTCTTTCATCAAGAAGAAGTCAATCGCTGTTTGCAAAATTTCGGCATGAAAAAAAATGATGATTTCATCGACGAACTATTTGATTATCTAAATTTTACATACAAAATCGATAAAATTTCGCTCGAAAATATCCCGAAAACAGGGCGCGTTATATTTGTCGCAAATCACCCATTAGGCGGATTAGACGGGCTTAGCGTGCTAAGATTGATAAGCTCGGTGCGAACAGATGTGAAAATATTAGCAAACGTCTATCTTAAAAAAATCGAACCGATAAAAGATATGTTTATTGGCATTGATAATCTTACAAATTTAAACACAAAAGAGACGCTAAAATCGATAATAACTCACATTGAAAACGAAAAGGCGATCATTGTTTTTCCAGCAGGCGAAGTCTCTCGCACAAGAAATTTCAAGGTTCAAGATGGAGCGTGGCGCGATGGGTTTTTAAAATTTGCCAAAAAGACGCGCGCGCCGATCGTGCCGATATTTATCGGCGGGAAAAATTCACCCCTATTCTACCTAGCTTCAATGATAAATCGTCCGCTTTCTGGGCTGCTTTTAGGACATGAGCTATTTAATAAACGCGATAAATTTATCAACATAAAAGTGGGCGAAATGATCCCTTACGAAAATCTAAATTTGGGAGATTTTAGCAACGCCGAAGTGGCAAATTTGATGAAAAAACACATTTATTCACTCAAAAAAGATTCTAAAGGTATCTTCAAAACACAGCAAATTTTAATAAAAGCGCAAGATCCAAATGCCCTAGCAGACGAAATTTCCCGCGGAGAAAAGCTTGGTTTTACGCGCGATAATAAAGGAATTTATCTTTGCGAAACAAAAGAGTATTCACCGCTTTTATTCGAGTTAGGAAGGCTTCGTGAGCTCACATTTAGGAGCGTTGGCGAAGGCACTAGCAGGCGATATGATATTGATAAATTTGATCTTTATTATAAACATTTAGTGCTTTTTGATGATGAAAAACGCGAAATAATAGGCGCGTATAGACTAGGAATCACAGATGAAATTGCGCCTGAAATTAATAGCGAAAAACTCTACACTCAAACGCTTTTTGATTATGGCGCGGGGAGTGAGTTTTTATTTTCAAATGGCGTAGAGCTTGGCAGGAGCTTTGTGCAGCCGAAATTTTGGGGCTCAAGAGCACTTGATTATCTATGGAACGGTATCGGCGCATATGTGAGAAAATACCCATCAACTAGATATCTATTCGGCCCTGTTAGCATCAGCGTATCGTATCCGCGCGATGCAAGAAATTTGATAATTTACTTTTACAAAAAGTATTTTTCGCCTAAAATTTGCGCCATATTATCAAAAAATAGCTATAAATTCAGCGCAGATGAAAAGGCTAAATTAAATGAAATTTTTTGCGGCGAAACAAGAGAACAAGATTTTGCGATTTTGAAAAATTCACTCGCATTTTACGGGCTTAGCGTTCCGACTTTATATAAACAATACTCGGATTTATGCGAAGATGGTGGCGTTAGTTTTCACGATTTTGGCGTCGATGCCGATTTTAATGATTGCGTTGATGGATTTTTAGTGGTGGATATTAAAAGTTTAAAACCAGAAAAAAGAGCGAGATATTTTGAATAAATTTGACCTATCTTTTCGAAAAAATGGATGATATTTTCAATATAGCTGCGCCACTTTATGCGTTGTGTTTAGTTGGTGCAAATAGCGATTGCGGGGTGCGGAACTTGCTCTTAGTTTTTTTAGGCACACAAGATATCTCCAAACTATTCAAAAAACAATCAAATAAAAACACCCAAACTACAAACCAGTCTATTCCAAAAAAATCATTCCCAAGCAGCCACATCACCAGCGCATTTAGCGTGCGACTTTTATTCGTAAGTGCTATAATTAGGCTACGCGACTGTGCCATACGCAACGGCGAATTTTATAGGATATTCGCAGATAAAAGTGGATAAACATCATTTTCGCGACGTATTAGCAGGTGAGGCGACGCGTCTTTTATACTTGGACTTTCGCGAATGAAAATACCAAATTTAACGTTTTGCCAATCGAAAAAGACGCAATGATTGGCTATAAAAAAGAATTTTAATATTTATTTTAAGCAAAATATTATGTTTGTATTTTACTTAAATATAATAAATGCAAATTTATTGCAATCACCATAGCAAACAAGCGATTATCTCGTTAAAAAATACATTTAATTTTTCCATATTTTTTTCCTTAAAATAAATTTTTATATGTTAAATTTTTGGTATAAAAATCAAAAAATTTTTCTTGATTTGCAAAATTTTCATCAAATATTCCACTTCGCCTTAGCCCGACAAATAATGCTACCGCGCGAGATTGCGCCAAAAATGATTTTTTAGGATTAAATTCTATATCGCTAAAATATTTATACTCCAAAATATCGTTTACTAAATTCACATTTTGACACAATGCGCTAATGTATAAAAAATCGTAAAAAAACGTTTTTGGTTCAGTAGGAAATTCTAGATCAAAAAGTTTAAAACCGCGAAAATTTCCGCTATTTTTCAATGGCGGAAATTTTTTAGGATGGATATTTTTATCAAAAATTATCCCGCTAAACGGACCGCCATTTTCAAAAAATTTAGCCCCTTGGAAAAATCTTTCTACACTAGATTTTATTAAATTTTGATTTTTGTCTTTAATGCAAAGCATTAAATTAAATGCGCTCAAAGCTATACCTAGCGGATTTGGCGAAGCTTTGCTTATCTCTAAAATTTTATCGCTTTTAAATTTAATTTCCGCGCTTTTTAAAAGAGAATTTATCGATTTTTCTTTTTGCGAACGTGCAAAACCGCTAAAAAACTCAAATTCCACATCTTTGCTATCAACAAATGGAGATTTTTATAAACCGTAAAATATCGGTCGTATCGCTCGTGCCATTTTAGCTCCTAACTAATGGAATAATCTCGCTTATAAATTTCAAAGGAATTTGTTCAAATATCAAAATTTCCGCTTGTGAAATTTTATAATCACTACCCTATTCTTGGCAATATTGTGGAAATTTATTTATCGAATAAAGCCTATTAAAATCCAAAAATATTTTTATAATTTTATATTGATCTATACAAGCATTATTTGCCGCAGCATTTTGATTGCTCATCAAAAAAGCATGATAAAAAAGCACAAGAGGAGAAATCAAAATAATTACAAAATCATTTTTTGAACGTTCTAAAAAAGTCTTATACATATAATTATCACCTATAAAAGAGAGTTGAACATAAACACCTAGATTTTGCCTTAAATCTAGTGAATTAGACGAATCATTTATTATTAAATCGGGTGCTTTTTGCTCTTTTTCTAGATAAGTTCTACTAACAATTCCGCCCATTTGCAAAATAGAACTCAAATTTGAAAGCTTAGTTAAGTGGATAAAATCGTAATATTTATTTTTACCAATTAAAGTTATCTTCTACAAATTCAATCGCTTGTTGATAATTTTGTTCTTTACTAAAATTTAATTTTGGTTCGCGCTTAAAATCTAAAATTTCATCCAATTTTGGAAGATTACGAGTATAAAAATTTTTACAACGAGAGTATTTTTTAATATCTGCTATCATTTTATCAAAACTTGACATGCTAATCCTTAAAGATAATTTAAATAGCTGATATTACTCTCTTTCTTGAATTTTTACTGAGATAAAAATATTTTTTATCTATTTCATAGCGACAAAAACGGCGAAATTTGCCCAACGAAAAATAGACTCCACGCGTCTAAAACCGGCATTTAAAAGCATATTTTTATTCTCTGTTTCGCTAAATGGAATAAGCACATTTTCTAGTGCTTGACGCTTTTGTGCGATCTCAAATTTCGTATAACCTTGACGAAATTTATAATTTTCATAAATTTCAATTATATTTTTATTCATCGTTGCATCTTCAAAAAGTAGCTTTTCAGAGAGGATAAAAACGCCATTTTCGGCGAGATTGTCATAAATTTTACGCACAAATCCAGGGCGCAAAAGCGGACGCAAAAACTGCAAAGTGTAGTTCATAATAGCGCAATCAACGCCCTTAAAATCGCATTCGAGCAGATTTTCACAACGAAATTCTATCTTTGCGCCATACGCATTCGCTTTTGTCTGCGCGATATTTAGCATGTGTGGGGCATCATCAATCCCAATAAGCGAAAAATCAGGGCGAATTTCGTGCAATTTAAGCAAGAGCGCGCCAGTCGAACAGCCAAAATCAACGATTTTTGCCTCTTGCAAAAGCGTCCGCGCCAAAAAATCGCACGTCAAATCAGCACTCAGCGCATAATAAGGCACCGAACGCGAAATCATATCATCAAAAACACTCGCAACTTTTTCATCAAACTCAAACTGCTTTTTTATCGGGGTTTTAAAGACATCGTCTCTCATTTTTTCTCACTTTTTGATATTTTTTATAACACGGCGCGTAAATTTCGATCAGATTTTACCAATTTTTCATCCGTTTTTACCTGCTAAAACGCGCGTTTCAACCGCAAATTTCTTATTAACACTAAGGCGATTTCAAATAAAAATGACGCCAAAAAAGCCAAAAATTTTGGCTAAATTTGACGTTTTGCGCCGATTAAAAAATATTTAAAATTTGGCACTTTTTATCTTGCAAAGTAGCTTTAATTTAACACTTTTCGCTTTGTAAAACAGCTCGAATTTCGTCAAAATCGCGCGAAATTTGCGCCTTTAACGCAGATAAATCACTAAATTTGATATTCTCGCGAATAAATTTTACAAATCTAATCTCTAAATTTAATCCCACAATATCGCCTAAATTTTGCCAAAAATCAGCATTTATTTTTCGCCCGCTTTCATCTGCTAAAACGTGCGTTTCAATCGCAAATTTCTCATCAACACTAAGGCGATTTCCAATAAACGTCGCACCCCAAAACCAGCCAAAATTATCGCCTGAAATTTGGCTAAATTTATCCAAATTTTCACCGCTTTTATCATCAAAATTTTTGCGCGCTGGGGTAAAAACGCTTATACCCAAAATACGCACAAACGTCGCATACACGCCATTTTTAGGCAAAAAATAGCCATTTATATCGGCATTAATCGTCGCAAAAAGCTCTCTTTTACCAAGCCCTGCACCGCGCACAATCTGCCCGCAAATCTCATAATTGCGCCCTAAAAATTTGCTAGCTTTTTCAATCTCGCCCGCGCTTAAAAACTCACGAATTTTTGCGCTATGCACCGCCACACCGGAGATTTTATACTCATCAACAACGCAAACTTCGCCACCAAAACTCGCCCTAAGCTCATCTACGCCACCGCTTCTATCGCGTCCAAAACGAAAATCAGCACCGACTACAATCTGCTTTAAATTTGTAAAATCAGCACGAAGTTTCGCGATAAAATCTCCCACGCAAAGAGCGCGAATTTCTTTAAATTCATAAAAAAAGAGCGGGATTTTTGCAAATTTTGCGCGATTTGGTGTCAAATTTGCGTGGTGATTTTCGATAATAAGCACCGCAGATCTCTCACCAAGATGCGAAAAAATCGCGCCGTGTCCTAGATGAAGTCCATCAAATCGCCCGATCGCAAGAGAGTAAATTTCATCTTTGTTAGGTGTTTGTGATAAAAAAGTTGGATTTTCACCTTTTTTCATCATTTTTCCAACAAATTTGATCTTGCTTAAAGCCGTGTTTTAACAGATATTTTGTATAAATTTCGCGCATCAAAAAAGGCATTTGCGGTTTTCTATCGATAATCCAAAAATCGCCATCGCCCACAATTAGCGCGGATTTGTAATTCACATCTAAATTTACAATGTTATAAGAGTCGTAAAATAGCCCAAAACGGCTGATTTCGAGCGCACCTGATCTATCTTTTAGGATGCGAATTTTGCCTTTTTCAACTAAAGCTTTTGCCTCTTTTTTATCTTGTTTTGCTCTTGAAATTTGACGTTTAAGATATGAAAAACCATCTTTTTCTATCGCATAATCTATCGTAATTTCATCATTATTACATTCGCCATTTTTATAAAGCCCAACAATATACCAAGTCCCGCTAAGCCCGTTATAATCGATATTTCCGACTACTGTTATGTGCTCATTATTTTTGTTTGCACATCCAAAAAACAGCACCAAATTTAGTATTAATATGAAAGTTTTTCTCATTTTTGCACCTTTTGAAATAGATAAAAATATTCGCAATTTCCCTCTTTTCCAGCCACTTTACTAGCCTCGCAAAAGAGTAAATTTAATCCACAAATTCCAGCTTCTAGCTCAAATTTTTTACGCGCAAGAGCGATTTTTTTATCATCTTTGACAACGCCTTTTTTATCGCGTTTAGCCTCTTTGCCGACCTCAAATTGCGGTTTAAAAAGCAAAATAGCGTATGTAAAATCAAAGCGCGAAATGACATTTAAAAGCGAAGTGAGCGAAATAAAACTCACATCAGCACTTAAAATTTGAAACTTTTCGTCGGTTTTAAACGCGCGAATATCGGTGTTTTCATGCATTTTGACGCGCGAATTTATGGCGATTTTGGGGCTTAATTGCCCCTGCCCTACATCAACGCCTGTAATTTTTTGCGCGCCAAGTTCTAACCAAATTTGAATAAATCCGCCAGTTGATGAGCCAACATCAAGCACATTTGCGCCAGAAATTTTAACGCCAAATTTAGTTAAATCTTGCGATAAAAACGCTTTTAATTTAAGCGCGGCGCGAGAGACGTAAATTTCGCTTAAAACGCTGATTTTATGGGATAAATTTGTAGATTGTGTTTGAGTATTTTGCCCTAATTTAAAAGCATTTAAATTAGAGAAAAAGCCATCTAAATTTTGATCCAAATTTGATTGATTAGAGTTAAAAATCTCATCGCTTGGACGTAAAATTTGCGCCCCATCGCATAAAATTTGCCCCGTTTTTATCAGCTCAGCTGCCTTATTTCTACTAATATTAAGCGCGTTTGCCACATATAAATCAGCTCTCAAAAAACTGCTCCAATTCATCTTTATAAATCACGCGGACGCCTAATTTTAGGGCATTTTCTAGCTTTGAACCAGCTTCATCGCCAGCGATTAAAAAATCTGTTTTTTTAGAAACCGAATTAGAAACCTTCGCACCAAGGCTAAGCAAACGCGCCTTGATCTCATCGCGCGGGGCATAAAGAGTGCCAGTGATAACAAAGGTTTTTGCGCTAAATTTATCGCTAATTTGCGCTTGTTTTTCAAATTCCAAAAACTCCGCGATTTGCTCGATTTTAGCGCGGTTTATCGCTATAAATTCGATCAAACTTTTCGCCATAGACTCGCCAAAACCATCAATATTTAAAATCTCTTCGCGCGTAACATTTAGCCAGTTTTCGCCAAATTTTAACGCGATTTCACGCGCTGCTACTTCGCCGATATGTTCAATACCTAAAGAGGTGATAAAACGCGCTAAAGTGGTCTTTTTTGCGCTGTTTATCGCACCTAAAATATTATTGATTTTGCGCTCTTTAAAACCATCTAATCCGGCAAAATCCTCTGCTTTTAATCGAAAAATATCGATAATTTGAGCGATTTTTCCCTTTTCATAAAGAAGTTCAATTATCGCTTCACCTAGCCCGTCGATATTCATGCATTTTTTCGACGCAAAATAGATGAGAGACCCGATAGCTCGCGCTTTGCAAGTGATATTTTGACAACGTATCAAAGTGCCTTCATCAAGCACTTTTTCGCCACAAACAGGGCAAATTTGCGGACGTTTAATCGGCGTTTGCGTCCCATCGCGTCTAGTGTGAAAAACCTGCGTGATTTTTGGGATTACATCGCCTGAGCGGATTAAATTTACAAAGTCATTTTTCATCAAATTTAGACGCGAAATTTCATCAAAATTATGCAAAGTCGCGTTTTTAACCCACGCGCCATCGATATTTACGGGCTCCAAAATAGCCACAGGCGTAATCGCGCCCGTGCGCCCAACCTGTAACGCAACATCAATCAAACGCGTCGTTTTTTCGACTGGTGGAAATTTAAAAGCGACACTAAATTTTGGAAATTTAATCGTATAACCAAGCCTCTCACACTCGCGCAAATCATCAACACGCACGACCATGCCATCCATCATAATCTCTTTTTCATCGCGCTTTGCAAGCAGCTCATTATAAACGCGCAAAATCCCATCGGCTGGGCAAATTTGACAAAAATCATCTTTTAAAAAACCTAAATCTCGCACAAATTTCATCACATCGCTATGGCGCGAAAACTCGAGCGAATTTGCCCCTACACCCCATGGCATAAAACGCAGTTTGCGCTGAGCTGTTATGGCGGGGTCTAGCTGACGAAGCGACCCAGAAGCGGCGTTGCGTGGGTTTGAAAATAGCTTTTCGCCAGAGTTTAAACGCGCTAAATTTAGCTCATCAAAATCGCGCTTTGTAATCACAACCTCGCCTCTAATTTCTATGCGTTCTCGATATGAAATTTCATCCAAAACCCCCAAAATTTGACATGCATTTTGCGTGACTTCCTCGCCGATTTTGCCATCTCCACGCGTCGTGGCAGCTACTAATTTGCCATCTTCATAGAGCAAATTCAGACTAGCTCCATCAAATTTTGGCTCACAAAAAAAACTAAATTCGCCCTTTTGAGAACGCGTAATCCACTCTCTTAGCTCATTTTCATTAAAAACATCTTCCATTGACCACATCTGCGCTAAATGAGTGCGCTTATTAAAACCAGATGAAATTTCGGCATTATTTGATGGCAAATTTTCATCAATTCTAGCCCCGATTTGCACCGTCGGACTTAACGACGAAACCTCATCAGGATTTTCACGCTCGTAATTTTCTACCGCCCTATAAAGCGCGTCATACTCTTCGTCTGTGGCAATTGGCTCATCATCAACATAGTAGGCTTTTGCCCATAAATCGAGCGTTTTAATCGCTTTTTCGTATTCAAATTTATCCATTTTTCACCAAATATTTATAGAATCTAACGCTTCTTGCATTAAAAACATCTGCTTATGCTCTTTAACATCGTGCACACGGATAATCTGCGCGCCGTTTTCAAAGGCTTTTAAATGTAAAAACAGCGTCCCGCTTAGGCGATTTTCCACGCTTTCGCCAGTGTATGCACCAATAAGGGATTTGCGTGATGCGCCCACAAATAGCGGTTTTTCAAAGCGCAAAAAATGCTCTAAATGTTTAATCAAAAACAGATTATCAGCCGCACTTTTACCAAAACCAATCCCAACATCTAAAAAGACTTTTTTTACGCCCATCCGCTCCAAATGTGCCAAATTTTGCACGAAAAATTCATCAATTTCGCCGATTAAATCGGCATATTTTGGCTCATTTTGCATCGTTTGCGTATCACCTTTTTTATGCATGAGCGTATAAATTGCGTCATATTTTTTTGCAAGCGCACCCAAATTTAAATTAGCATTAATATCATTAATCACACCAAAACCGCGCCCTAGCGCATATTCAACGCAATACTCATCAAAACTATCAAGACTAAAAATCGCCTTTTCGTGCAAATTTTGGCGATAAATTTCATCAATTGTCTCTTTTATCCGCGCAAATTCGCCATCGCGCCCAATATATTCGCTACCAGGTCTTGATGAAACTCCGCCAATGTCGATATATTCAGCACCTTCGCTAATTTGACACTCAATACGCGCGATTGCCTCAGACGCGTTTACTCTTGAGGCTGGATTGAAGCTATCATTGTTTAAATTTATAACACCCATAATCTGCGCGCGAGCTGGTTTTTTGAAATTTTGCGATATAAATTTCGCTAAATTTTTTAGGCCAAAATCCTGCAAAGCCTCTTTTTTTGCCAAAATTTCAAGCTGTTTTTGCGTCGCCATCAAAAGCGCGTCCGAGCTTTTGCAACCCAAAATCACATTTTCATTCGTGATTAATTCCGCACCCACGCTTAGCGCGTCTTGTTTTAAAATATTCGCCGCAGGGGAGCTAATATCACGCAAAAGAAAGTAATTTAGAATTGATTTTTTTTGCATCAAATTTGCACCAAAATTTTGCGGTTTTATTGTGGCGCAAAGTTCATTGAAATTTGAATTTGCATTAATTTTATAAATTTTCATCTATTTTTTCTCTCTATCATTAATAAAAGTGGCGTCAAAATTGAGTGCGCTTTTGTGTTTAAATCCGCCAAAACAGCTAGTTTTTTGATAAGTTCTAGCTCTTTTTCGCTAAATTTTACACCCTGCGCCAAACTCTGACGAAAAATCACGCTAATCGTCGCTTTAAGCTCTGTTTTGCCAAATTCCCCGATGCGTTCAGCGGCTATTTTTTCATCTAAAAATTGCATAATCTCCATCAAAGTAAGGCGAGTAAAATTTAGATTAGTTTGCATGGGCGCGATTTTATTAAATTTAGTTTTTATAAACATGCGCGAACAAATCGTAGGCAAAAAAATATTTTTCGCTGGCGCAACCAAAATAAAAGCGATGTTTTTTGGGCTCTCTTCTAAAATCAAAAGAAGTGAATTTTGCGCTTCAATGCCAAATTTATCGCCTTTTAAAACGATAATTTTGAGCTGTCTTTCAGCGATATACGCCTCGCGCACAGCCTCTTTTGCATCATCTAATAAAATTTCATCGCGCTCGATAAAACGCAGATTATTCGCGCCAAATTCGTCTATTAGCTCGAATTTTACGCGCTCATAATCATTTGTCAAAATAATTTGATTATTCAAATAATAACCTCATTAAATAGCGCCGCGTCTATGCTTTTGTTGAAAATTTCAAATAATTTTATTAATTTTATATCTAAATTTTTATCGTCACTTTCTAAGCAAAACATATTTGGAGTATCTTCGCCAATGAGCCAAATATAACTCTCATCACTCGTTTTTGCGATATCAGCAAAGTTCGTATTTGACTCGCCGATGTAAAAATAGGTAAAGCCATTTGGGAAAGAGATGCTAAGCAAATCGCTTAAAAGCGCCATCTCTTCACTGCTTTTTATCTGCTCTAAATTTGGATAGAGATTACTAAGCGAATAAAAGGGCAAAAATGGGCGGTCGCCACCTAGCGAATTTATCCGCGAAAGAAAGTAGCGTTCAAACCAATTGCGTTTATGATCGCAAAAAAGCACAAAGGTATTGCCCTCTAAAAGTGCGCGCAAATTTTGCGTCAAAAGCGCATTCCAGCACTCTTTTTGTTCAAAAAGCCAACTAAGTGCCGGGTCGTTTTGCATAAGCTCGATATTAAATTTGAGCAAATCTTGCATTATTTATCCAAATGGTATACTTCGTGGAGTATTCGCACAGCTAATTCTGCGTATTTTGCATCTACAATCATTGAAATTTTAATCTCGCTAGTTGAGATCATCTGTATATTTATGCCATTATCAGCAAGTGTCGAAAACGCCTTTGCAGCGACGCCTGAGTGGGATTTCATGCCAACACCTACTATTGAGACTTTTACTATATTATTATCGCTTTCGATAGACAAATTTGGCAAAATTTCTTTAAGAGTTTTAACAGCTGTGTCTAGCTCATTTTGTGGCACGGTAAATCCCATGTGTGTTGTGCCGTTGCGCCCAATATTTTGGATAATCATATCAACGTTAATCTCATTTTTTGATAGTTCATTGAAAATTTTAGCCGCAACGCCTGGCTCGTCATTTACCTCTCTAATCGTAACTCTTGCTTGATTTTTATCTAGTGCTATTCCGCTAATTATCGCGCCTTCCATTGATTCTTCTCCTGTGATTAATGTTCCTTCGTGATTGTTAAAACTGCTTCTTGTGACCAAATTTATATTCAATTTTTTGGCTAATTCCACGCTTCTATTTTGCAACACTTTTGCGCCCAAACTTGCAAGCTCTAGCATCTCATCATAGCTGATTTTATCTAGCTTTTTTGCCTTTGGTT
>CAUUFG010000011.1:0-22031 GCA_963544335.1 uncultured Campylobacter sp. | reverse complement strand
ATTGTTTTCATCCAATCAACATCTGAATAGCCGAGCTTTTTCACGATTTCAGATATGATATTGTGAGCCAAAAATGGGTATTTTGAACCATCTGTTGAATACGAGCTTTCATACATTACGCTGCCGTCGTTAGCATTAAAAACTTTTGCTTTAATTGTTGATTGAGAGTGCATTCCACCCATGACTTGATAGCGAACAATTAATGCTGGTTTTTCATCTGTTGGTAAATTTGCGCTATATGGCGCGTCATATGAATTTTGGTAGTAATTTGTGCTAACATCAAATGTTGCACCGACTTTTAAATCACCTACTACTAGTTTAAACATCTTTTGTCCAAAATTTTCATCATCTAAATTTGAAGCATCTTGGACGATAATCTTTGGCAAATTTGCACTACCAGTATTTGTAATAGTGGTAATATCTTCGCCAAATACCATCGCGATAAACGCGAAAACTAAAAAAATTTTTTTCATTTTAAAAACTCCTTTTAAAATTAATTAATGCCATCTGCAATATCTTGCATTTTATACTTTTGCGTAAATGAACCATCTGGTGGTATTGGGAATGTTACGTTTTCTAGTTTTGCAACAAAATCTCTAAATTTTTGATTAAACTCAGGGCTATAGCCTAACTCAATAATTTCTATATTGGCACGACCATTTTTATTGATTGTGATTTCAATTATGCCATCTTCGCCAACCTGCGCGTGATATGTTTTCCATAAATTTGTAAGGATTTTTTCCACGCCACCAAGAAATTTATCATACTTTCCTGTGCGCTGAGATTTACCAGCAGATTTTTCGCCTTTTGTATTTGCAATTTGCTTGCTTGAAGCTTGTTTTGCATTGGTTTTTGTCTGTTTGTCACTTTTTTTAGTTGATGCAATTGTTTGTTCTTGTTTAACATCAACATCATCAAAAAGACTTTTTGCAGTATTAGCTTCTACTTTTGATTTTGAATTTTCTACTTTTGGACTATCTTTTGGCTTTTCTTTTGTCTCTTTTTTTGAAATTTCACCACTCTCATCAGGCTCTTTAAGCTCTAATTTTGGCTCATCTTTTGCTTGTGGTGTCTGCTCTTGCTTTGACTCTGGTTTTGATACAGATTTTGGCTCGCTAGCTTTGTTCTCTTTAAGGGCTGTTTTAATCTCTTCTTTTTCCACTTTTTCGCTCTCTTTTACATTGATTTTACTCTCTGTTTCACTGATTTTATTCGCTGCGATAGGCACAGGCGTATCATCAATATCAATAGCGGCAATATCAATGTAAGCATTTAAATCATCGGTAAATTTTTCCTTTTCGGTGTCGTGATTTAAAATTTTAAAATGAATAAAAAGCACAAAAATAAGCCCATAAATACAAACTGATAGCATAAAAGATAAAAAAGTTGGATAACGATTTTGCATTTTAGCCATCTGTTTGCAAAGCAATTTTTGTGTAGCCAAGCTGTTTTAATGTTTTTAACACAAACATCACATCATCATAGACCAAATTTTTATCGGCTTTAATAAAAACAGGCGTCTCTTGATCATATTGGCTCTTTAACAAAACAGCATTATCTGGAAATTCGGCGAAATTCATCGTATTTTGATTTATGTGAATTTTTCTTTCGGCATCAATTCTAACGATAAAATCCATCTTTGTGTTGTTTGCGCTTTTTGTTTTTGAACCCTTTGGAAGTGAAATTTGCTCATCATAAACAAGAGTCGGCGCAGCAACCATCAAAATGGCGAGCAAAACTAGCATAATATCGACAAGCGGAGTTATGTTTAACTCCGGATTTTCATCGTAATTAAACATTAATTCTTTGTCCCGTCGCTATTTAACAACAAAATATCCGCACTTTGGCGAATTGTGCTCATTAATTCAAATGCTTTACGTTTTAAAATCAAACTAAATGTATAAGCTGGAATTGCTACAAAAATTCCCGTGCCAGTAGCAACCAACGCTTCACTAATTGCCGGTGCAATAACAGCAATTGATGAGTTTGAACCAAGTTTTGAAAAAGTATCCAATATAGAAATAACAGTCCCAAAAAGACCGATAAATGGCGAAGTAGAAGCAATAATGGCAAGCCAAGCAAGACCACTGGTGGCATCTCGTTCAGCGCGAGAGATACAAATGCTTATCTTTTCTTTGCATAATGAACCAGTTCCGCATTTTTTTAAAACGGAATTTATAGTCGCCAATCGCGCTCCCATAAGTAAAGATTCCACAGCTTTTTCTTCATTTTTATGCCAAACACTAAGACCAATAACTCGCGAAATTAAAATTGTAAATGTAATAATAAAATATAGCGACAGCCAACCGAGCACGACAATTGTAATTACCGTGCTCTTTTGAAAATACGCCATAAGCATATCTTGCGTCATCTATTTTATTCCTGCAAAACTATCTAACTTGGCGACCGTACTAGCATAGACTGAGCTATCGTTTGCCATAGCTTTAATAAGATCTTTTGCTCTTTGTAAAGATGCTGCAATTACACTATCACTATTGCCACCAATATAAACAGCACCTTCTGCTAAAACAGAGACCTTTTGCTCATCAATTTTTAGATAACCCCAATTGATTGCAACTATATCTTTCTTATCATTTTTATCCGTAATTTCAATAATTCCGGCTTTTAAAAGCGTTACCAAGGACGCGTGTCCTGGTAAAACGCCTAAATCACCTTCACTACCTGGAAATTGAGCAAATTTAGCTTCGTCTGAAAAAATTTTACCTTCAGGCGTTACAATCTCCAAATTAAAAGTATTATTCATAAAGACTCCCTCTAAGCTCTCAATTTTTCAGCTTTTTGGATAACCTCGTCGATATTTCCCACCATATAAAATGCATTTTCTGGTAGGTCGTCGTATTTGCCCTCTAAAATTCCCTTAAATCCAGCAATTGTCTCTTCAAGAGTAATATATTTTCCAGGGCTACCTGTGAAAACTTCCGCAACGAAGAATGGTTGAGATAAATATTTCTCAATTTTTCTTGCACGTTCAACTATTAATTTATCATCTTCACTAAGCTCATCCATACCTAAAATTGCAATAATATCTTGCAAATCTTTGTATTTTTGTAAAACAGCTTGAACGCCACGTGCTACTTTATAGTGCTCTTCACCAATAATTTGCGGATCAAGCATGCGCGAAGTAGAATCAAGTGGATCTACAGCTGGATAAATTCCTTTTTCGGCAATAGATCTATTTAAAACAGTAGTTGCATCTAGATGTGCAAAAACAGTCGCTGGCGCAGGGTCTGTTAAGTCATCAGCTGGAACATATACAGCCTGAACTGATGTAATTGAGCCTTTTTTAGTTGATGTAATGCGCTCTTGTAATCTACCCATCTCGCTTGCAAGAGTTGGCTGATAACCAACAGCTGATGGAATACGACCAAGAAGCGCAGACATCTCTGAGCCAGATTGTGAAAATCTGAAAATATTATCAATAAACATCAAGACATCAAGTCCTTTTTGATCTCTAAAATACTCAGCCATTGTCAAACCAGTCATCGCAATTCTATTTCTTGCCCCTGGTGGTTCATTCATCTGCCCATAACATAAGGCAACTTTATCTAAAACACCGGATTCTTTCATTTCATTATAAAGGTCATTTCCCTCACGAGTTCTCTCACCAACACCAGCAAATATTGAATAACCACTATGTTTAAATGCAACATTGTGAATTAGCTCCATGATGATAACCGTTTTTCCAACACCAGCACCACCAAAAAGTCCAACTTTTCCACCTTTTGCATATGGAGCCAAAAGATCTACAACTTTAATACCTGTTTCAAAAATTTCACTCTTTGTGCTTTGATCTTCAAATGCTGGTGGAGCGCGATGGATAGACCATTTTTCATCAAATTTTTCCTCTTTGCCATCGTCAATTAAATCACCAACAACATTAAAAATTCTACCTAAAACTTTTTCGCCAACAGGAACACTAATAGGCTCTTTTAGCGCAGTAACTTCTAAATTTCTTTTTAATCCATCAGTAGTATCCATAGCGATTGTTCTTACACGTTTATCACCAAGGTGCGCAGCTACTTCTAAAATAAGTCTTTTGCTCTTGCCTTCAACTTCATATTTTACTTCAATAGCTTCGTTGATACTTGGAAGATAATCAACAAAATCGACATCCACAACAGGACCGATTATTTGGGTAATATTACCTTTCATCCATACTCCTTAAAATTATTTCATTGCTTCTACGCCACTGATAATTTCTATCAACTCAGTGGTAATTGAGCTTTGTCTGGCTTTGTTGTATGCCAAATTTAGACTTCGCACACGCTCTTTTGCATTGTTAGTTGCATTTTCCATCGCATTCATTCTCGCGCTGTGTTCTGCGGCTAAACTATCAACTAAAGCGTAATACATTCCATATTCAAAATACTTCACCATTAATTTTTCCATCAAATCCACCGCACCATCATCTGGTTCAAACTCAATGGCCGAATCGCCAATAAGCTCCGTTTTTGCCACTGGCGGCTCAATCGGAACTATATCATTGATACGAATTTCTTGCGAAATCATATTTTTATAGCCATTGTGTACCAAAATGACTTTATCTGTTTTACCGTTACGAAAATCCTCAATAGCCAAATTTATAATCTTTTGAGCTTTTTCATAACTTGGATTTGAGCTAACACCAACATATTTTTCTAAAATTTCGACGCCTTGAAAATTAAAATATTCAATTCCTTTTTTACCAACGGCGCGCAACCTGACTTTTATTTTTTTCTCTTTATATTCATTTATGATTGATTTTATAGTTTTAATGCTTTGAATATTAAAGCCACCGCAAAGCCCCTTATCAGAAGTGATAAAAATCAGATCAACAACTTTAACTTCGCGATCACAATCAAAGAAAATCGACTCATTTTTTCCATCAGAAAACGACGCAATTTTGGCTGAAATTTCAGATAAAACTTCATTAATTTTCAAAGCATAAGCACTAGATTGCAAAGCGACATCTTTTGCTTTTTTTAGCTTCACGTTAGAGACGAGTTTCATGGCTTTTGTCGTCTTTTCCGTATTTTTGACGCTTTTTATCTGTTCTTTAATGTCTTTTAAATTTGCCATTTTCTAGCCTCATACAATAGAAAATGTCGCTTTAAACTCATTTAGCGCATTAATTATTTTCTCTTCTAGATCTTTTTCGATACTCTTTTTATTTCTAATCTCTTCAAAAATTTCAGGATATCTAGCCTCAATATATGGATACAACTCACTCTCAAATTTGCCAATCGCACTAAGCGGAATGTCGTCTAAAAATCCTTTTGAACCAGCGTAAATTATTAAAACTTGATTTTCTACTGGCAATGGAGAATATGGAGGCTGTTTTAAAATTTCAACCATTCTTTGACCCCGTTCAAGCTGTTTTCGGCTACTCTCATCAAGATCACTAGCAAATTGCGCAAAAGCTTGAAGTTCGCGATATTGTGCCAAATCCAAACGCAAAGTTCCACTTACTTTTTTGATCGCTTTAATTTGAGCCGCGCCACCAACACGAGATACAGACAAGCCAACGTTAATCGCCGGGCGAATACCTGAGTTGAATAAATTTGTCTCCAAGAAAATTTGACCATCTGTTATTGAAATAACATTTGTAGGAATGTATGCTGATACGTCGCCTGCTTGCGTCTCAATAATAGGAAGTGCAGTTAAACTTCCAGCACCTAGTAAATCATTTAGCTTACTAGCACGTTCAAGCAATCTTGAATGCAGATAAAAAACATCACCAGGATATGCTTCACGACCTGGCGGACGGCGCAAAATCAATGACATTTCGCGATAGGCAACAGCGTGCTTGCTTAAATCATCATAAATAATTAGCGCATGACGAGAGTTGTCGCGGAAATATTCGCCCATCGTACAACCTGAATATGGCGCCAAATATTGAAGAGCGGCCGATTCACTGGCGCTCGCAGATACAACGATAGTGTAGTCCATTGCGCCATATTCTTCTAGTTTTTTAACAATTTGTGCTACAGTTGATTGCTTTTGTCCAATAGCGACATAGATACAAATAACGTCTTGGCTCTTTTGATTAATAATTGTATCAACAGCAACAGTTGTTTTACCTGTTTGTTTGTCACCGATAATTAATTCACGTTGTCCTCTGCCGATTGGAACAAGTGCATCAATGGCTTTTAAGCCAGTTTGTAAAGGCTCATGCACCGATTTTCTCGCCATAATTCCTTTGGCTTTTTCTTCTACAAATTTAGTCTCCTTGGTGTCGATTGCACCTTTTCCATCAATTGGCTCACCAAGTGCATTTACAACACGACCTATTAAAGCGTCGCCAACTGGGACTTGTAAAAGTCTTTTTAATCTTTTTACACTACTTCCTTCTTGAATTTTAGACGTATCACCAAGGACGATAACACCTACGTTACTCTCCTCTAAATTTAGAGCGATTCCTTGCATACCGTTTTCAAATTCAACCATTTCATTTGCCATAACATTTTGCAATCCATAAATATTTGCAACACCATCTGCTACGGCAATAACTTTCCCAGTCTCTTCAATATCTATATTTAGATCGAAATTATCAATTCTATCTTTGATAATATTGCTAATCTCATCAACTCTTAGTTTATCACTCACACTCTCTCCTTATATTGCTTTTAAAATATATTCGCACATTTTATTTTTCAATCTATCAACCGAAAAGCTCGCTTCAACGCCCAAACCCTCAATATCGATTTTGATGCCATTGTAATCGCTTTTTACAGATTCTAGATTAATTGTTGCACCAAATTTTTTTGAAAATTTTTCCTCTAGTTCCTTTAATTCTCCTTTGCTAATCTCATTTTTTGAATGAACTTTGCCATTATAAATATTACTCTTTGCATAAATTCGATTTTGTAACTCAGATAAAATTTCAGGAATCAAATTTAATCTCTTGTTTTTTGCTAAAATTTTAAATAAATTTTTAACCTTTTGATCTTGCTTATCTAAAATTTGTATCAACAACTCCACCTTTTGTGAGTTGCAAATCAGTAAAGAATTAATTATTTCACCAAATTTAGCATCATTTAAAATCATATCCGACATGCCATTTAGCAAATTTACCAAATTATCAAGCTCTTGTTGATTAAACTCAGACAAGATTGCTTTTACGTATCTTTTAGCTATATTTGCGTTCATTAACTAGCCTTTTTCTGAATAATTTTAATTAAATTAGACTGCGAAATTTCCAAACTCTTTTCATCAAAAATGCCATCTAAAATTTCAGCTACAACGTTTTTGCGAACTTTACGCTCTTCAAACGCTTTTTGCTCTTCGTAAGCTTTTTCTAATCGTTCAATCTCAAATTTAGTCGCCTCTTTAGTCTTTTCTCTTAAATTTACAGCCTCTTTTTTTGCTGTTTCAATAAGAGCAATTGCGCGAGACTTTGCAGTTTCAAGGTCTTTTATAGCCTGTTCTCTTGCGATTTTTGACTCTTCTAAACGCTTTGAAGCAGCATCTAATGAGTCGCTAATGCGTTTAATCCTATCATTGTATGCTTTTTTAACAGGCTCTTTTACAAAATAAAAAATAATAGCCACAATGATCAAAAAATTAACGGTTCTAGGCAAAATATCGTAATTTTTTCCATCATTAGCAAATACTAACGCGGGAAATATAGCCAAAAATAAAAATAGTAACTTTTTCACAATTCGCTCCTAAATTTTTGCAATTTTTTTGTTAAGAGCGCTTTTAAAATCTGGAATTTGCCTTACAAGTGCAACTTTTAATTCGTCTCTATTTTTCTCTAATTGCGTCAAATATTTACGCAAATCATCTTCTAAAAGCTTACGTTTAGCTTCAACTTCTTCTTCTGACTTTGCTTTTGCCTCATCAAGCGCAATACGTTTGATCTTATTCGCTTCAACATTTGCATTAGCGATAATCTCTTCTATTTCAGCTCTTTTTGCCTCAACATCGCTTAAATTCTTACTAGCACCGTCTTCATCGCTTCTTAAATTTGCAGACCTTTCGTCCATAAAATTTAAGATCTTTTTGTAAAAGACCGCATTTAGAAAAGCGATAAGTCCTAGAAAAACAACAATAGTAACAGCAAAGTTACTCCAGTTAATTTCCAGCATCAAATCTCCTTCATTAAAATTTTAAAAAATCAAACTCGGCATTTTACAGCCAACAAGCAAAAATATTTATTAAATTCTAGATGATTTTGTCAATTAAATCCCGAATTTTAGAAATTTCTGTGAAATTTAGCGTCACCTTTTTATTTTTGGTAGTGACTTTTGCATAATCTTGAAGTATTTTTTTAAGTTTTAAAATTTCAACTTGAAATTCCGTATCATTGGTAAATTTAGATGGCGCATTATTGCGATTTTTCATCTGTTTGACTAACTTTTCTGTATCATTTGCTGTAAGTTTTTGCCCGATAATTGTATTTAAAAGCTCTTTTTCATCTTTCTTATCAAAACCAAGCATCACTTTTGCGTGCCCTACACTGATTTTGCCATCAATGAGCGCTTGCTGCGTAAAATCACTCAAATTTAAAAGTCGCATTGTGTTTGTTATGACTGGGCGCGATTTTTTGACAATATTTCCAAGCTCTTCTTGCGTAATTTTATATTCATTTATGAGCTCTTTATACGAATTTGCCAATTCAATAGGATTTAGATCTTCGCGCTGTATGTTTTCAATCAAAGCCAACTCTCGCAAATTTTTATCCGCAAAATCAGCCACAATCGCACGAATTTTACTCTGACCTAAAAGCTTAGTAGCACGAAGTCTGCGCTCACCAGCTATCAGCATATAACCGTTTTCTTTTTGTGTTACGATAATTGGCTGTAAAAGCCCGTGAGCCTTAATCGATTCACTCAACTCTTTCAAAGCATTTTCATCGAAAATTTTGCGTGGCTGGAAAGAATTTGGCGAAATTTGAGAAATTTCTATCTCTAAAACAGAATTTTCAAGCTCTTTTGAAAATGAATTTTCAACATCAAGTAAAATAGAATTTAAACCTCTGCCAAGACCGCCTTTTTTTGCCATAATCTACTCCAAAATACACTTAGCTAGCTGTTGATACGCCACACATCCTGCCGATTTATGATCGTATAAAATCACCGGCTTGCCATAGCTTGGCGATTCAGCTAATTTTACATTTCTAGGAATCAAAACACAATCACCAAGCTCTTTGCTTTGAAATAATCTTGTTGCAAAGTGTGTTTTTAAATTTTCAATCGCATCTTTTGCAAGATTATTCGCGCTATACATTGTCGGTAAAAACCCGCGAATTTTAAGCTCTTTATTAATCCCAGTCTCTTTAATCAAACGAATTACATT
This sequence comes from uncultured Campylobacter sp., assembly GCA_963544335.1. GTDB lineage: Bacteria > Campylobacterota > Campylobacteria > Campylobacterales > Campylobacteraceae > Campylobacter_B. The sequence goes on along the minus strand of CAUUFG010000011.1, from coordinate 12,731 downwards.
TAATATAGAAGCAAGACCTTCAAGCGCGTAAAATTCGCACTGAATCGGGATAATCACGGAGTTGCTTGCGCTCAAAGCATTCATAGTAATGATCCCGAGTGCAGGCGGACAATCGATAATAATATAATCAAATTTTGCGCGAATATTTTTTAAACACTTTTTTAGACGCATTTTATCTTCTAGCTCTTGTTCAAGCCCCGCTAAAGCTATGCTAGATGGCATCAAAAAAAGTGTAGAAATTTCAGTTTTGATTATGACATCTTCTGCTTCTGCTGTGCCGATGATGACGTGATAGATGCTAAGATCAATCTTTGTTCTAGTTATGCCAAGCCCGGTAGTAGCGTTTGTTTGCGGGTCTAGATCTATTAGCAAAACACGCTTTTTATTCATCGCTAAACTAGCGGCTAAATTTACCGCCGTTGTTGTTTTGCCAACACCGCCTTTTTGATTTGCAATCGCAATTATCTCGCTCATCTTAAACTATAAACCCTTTCGCTACCTACTTTTATTGACCCATCATCACATAAAATCGCATCCTCAAGAGAGACAATTTTGCCATTAATATGGGAGTTAAATTTCTTTGAAAGCTCAAATTCTATCAGATATTTACTAAAAATTCGCTTCCACGAAATTTTTTGTTCCAATAGATCAAAAAATCCATTTACAAGCTCATTCGGAGTGATTTTTACATCTAAAATATCGCCAAATTCAGGCGTTTTTTCTAAATTTATCCCCATTCCGCAAACATAAATTTCGCCGATTTTATTTGTTATTACGCCGCCGATTTTTCTATTATTTAGATAAAAATCATTCGGCCACTTTAACCACACTTTTGAGCCGATTTTCTCCAAGTAAATTTTCATCACATAGGCAAAATAGATACTAAGCGACACAGGCGGAATATCCATCGCAAGGGAGCTTTGCGCCATGCAAAAAGAAAAATACAAATTTCCCTCTTCGCTTTGCCAACTATTCCCACGCGAGCCGATGCCGTTGCTTTGACGACGCGCGATAATAGCACAATCAGGCACCGCCACGCGCGATTTTAACGCTTCTATTAAAGCAGTTTGCGTAGAAGCGCACTCATCAAGATATTCGATCACCAATTTTTAGCCTTTTTCCATTTATAAAATCGCGTGCGCTCACAGCTTTTTTGCCAGGAATTTGTATTGATCTAACACCGATTTGTCCGTTTTTAAACCCTAGCGCGAAAAAATCATCACCAATAAAAGTGATTTCGCCAAAGCTTTTTTGTTCACCACTAAATTTAAAAATTTCACTAAATTTAATGCCGTTTTGTAGATAAATTCCAGGCCATGACGAAAACGCGCGAAATTTAGCACAAATTTCATCAACATCATCACAAAAATCAATTAAACCGTGCTCTTTTATGATTTTATAGCAGTGCGATTTGTCCGCACCACACTGTAAAAGCGGTAAAATTTGCGAGTAATTTTCAAGCGTTTTAACACAAATTTCACCAGCCATTTCGCCAAATTTCTCAAACAACTCATCTGCATTAAAAGATGAAATTTCACACACACTAAAGCCCAAAATTTCGCCACAATCTAGCCCTTCATTCATCTTCATCGCGCAAACACCGCTAAATTTTTCTCTAGATAAAATCGCGCTTTGAATCGGGCTTGCGCCTCTAAATTTTGGCAAAATAGATGCGTGAAGATTTATGCAAGGCGCAATATCCAAAATAGCTTTGGGTAGGATCTTTCCGTATGCGCCAACGACTATAAAATCAGGCGAAAGTGCGCGAATTTGATCGCTTATTGCATCATTTTTTAATGAAACAGGCTCAAACACTAGCGTATTTGGCAAATTTATTTTAGACCACGATTTTACGGGACTTGGCGTGAGAATTTGCTTTCTGCCGACAGGTTTATCAGGTTGAGTAAAAACCGCGCAAATTTCAAATTTATTTCGCACCAAATTTTGCAAAATCGTCACCGCATATTCAGGCGTACCCATAAAAACTATTCTCATTTTATCGCCCTATTTTTCGCAAATTTCTGCGGTAAATAGCGTACCGCCAATCTGTTTTTCATCTATTAAAAACTCATGTGCCGCAAAAAGATCAAAGCCACTCGTAAGATACATTTTTCGACCTTTTTTTAAAAGAAAATCGGCCGCTTTTAGTTTTGTCACAATCCCACCAGTACCAAATTCCGTCCCAGCGCGCATATCAACGTGCATTTCACACTCATCTATTTTGCTAACGTGCGGGCGGATTTGCGCCGTTTTATCCATGCGCGGATCGGCGGTATAGTAGCCGTCAATATCACTTAAAATCACGAGCATATCCGCATTTACGCGGTGCGCAACAGCTGCGCTTAGCTGGTCGTTATCGCCAAAAAGTAGCTCTTTTATGCCAAGCGCGTCATTTTCGTTAATAATCGGCAAAATTTTTTCAGCGCAAAGTCCGTCAATCATACCTTTAAAATAATCCGTTTTTTTGCGCGAATCTAGATCTTGTTCGGTAAGTAAAATTTGTCCCGTTATAACGCCAAATTTTGCAAAAATATCGTTGTAAATTTCCATCAAATAAGGTTGACCAACAGCCGCTAGCATCTGGCGATTTACAACTCCTTTTTTCTCTATTTTTGAGCGCAAAACACCCGTAGCAATCGATCCAGAAGTTACCAAAATAACCTCATATTTTTCAAGCAATTTGCATAAAAATTTGCATAAATTTTCTATTCTATCACTCGCCATTTTGTCTTCGTCAAACAAGACATGAGTGCCTACTTTTATGACAATTCTTTTCATAATTCATCTCCGATTTACGCCAAATTTAACAGCCTAAACAGCTCAAATTTGAGCTTGTCAATATTAAAATTTGAAGCCGACGATATTGGCATGACAAAAAAAGGTTTATTTTTATCAAATTCATCTAAATTTTGAGATTTTTCATAGCCAAATTCATGCATAAATTTCGTACAAATTTCGTCAATATTTTCACACGCATCACCTTTGCTAAGCGCGATCGCAAAGCGATTTTGAGCCAAATTTGGATCAAATTTAATAAGCTCAGCTCGCAAATTCTCATACTGAGTTTTTAATTCGCGATAGTTTGTAGTATCTAGCATAAAAAGTAGAATTTTTGTTCGTTGAATGTGTTTTAAAAAATGCGTGCCAAGCCCCCTGCCATTGCTAGCACCATCAATTAAACCAGGAATATCTGCCATCACAAAGCCATTATAATCATCAACATTTACAACACCAAGTTTTGGCGTAATCGTAGTAAATTCATAATTTGCAATAAGCGGACGTGCGTTTGAAATCGTAGAAATTAGCGTGGATTTGCCGACATTTGGAAAGCCTACAAGCCCAACATCAGCGATTAATTTTAGCTCCAATTTTATATCCAAGCTCTCCCCAGGTAGACCTTTTTGAGAGTATTCTGGTGTTTGATTTATGGAATTTTTAAAGTGCGTATTACCAAGACCGCCTTTACCGCCTTTTAAAAGCAACTTTTTTTCGCCATTTTCAAGCATATCAAGCAAAATTTCACCATTTTGAGCATTAATAACCTGTGTTCCAGGCGGCACAATCAAATATAAATCCTCGCCTTTTTTGCCTGTTTTTTTTCTTCCTTCGCCTGGATTTCCATTTTTGGCGGCAAATTTTTTCTTGCCTTTATACGATGAGAGCGTATGAGTATTGTTATCTACGATGATATACACATCCCCGCCATTACCACCATCTCCGCCGTCAGGACCACCTAGCGTAATAAATTTTTCACGCCTAAAACTCGTGCAACCTGCGCCACCATTGCCAGATTTTACATTGAAATTTACGCTATCTATGAACATGCTTTGCCTTTAAAAGAAGTAAAAATAAATTTAGAGTAAAAATAATCGCGCAAAAAGCGCGATGTATGAAATATTTATGCAGGATAAACTGAAACTTTTTTGCGTTTTTTGTCAAATCTTTCAAATTTAACAACGCCATCAATTAGGGCGAAAATCGTATGATCTTTACCTAAGCCCACATTGTTTCCAGCGTGAGTTGCTGTGCCTCTTTGGCGAATAATAATATTTCCAGCGCGAACAAATTCGCCACCGAATTTTTTAACACCTAACCTTCGTCCGATACTATCGCGGTTATTTTGGGTTGAACCCTGACCTTTTTTATGAGCCATTATTTACTCCTTATGCTTGAATAGAGACGACTTTAACGCGAGTGAATTGTCTTCTAAAACCGCGTTTTACTTTTGAATCTTTGCGTCTGCGTTTTTTGAAAATAACAACTTTTTTATCTTTACCTTCGTTGATTACCTCTAAAACAACCTTTGCACCCTCTACGAATGGCGCACCTACCTTTAATGTAGTGTCGCAAACAGCTAAAACTTCGCTAATTTCGACATTTGATTTCGGCTCAGCGCAAAAATAATCTAACTTTAGATAATCGCCCGCAGCGACTTTATACTGCTTACCGCCGTTTTTGATGATTGCATACATCACTTTTTCCTTTAAAATTTGGTAGTACAAAAAAGTATTTCAACAACGAAAATTTATGAAGTGAAAATTTGGGGAACTTTTTTGTCAAAGCCCGAATTATATTTAAAAAAAATAAAAAATAGTTGAAATTAATAAAAATAAAAATTTCAGATAGTTTTTGATAAAATGCGTACATTTTTTGCTTAAAGGAATGTCAAATGAAACACTCTGTAATTGCCACTGTAGTGCTATTTTTAGGCGGTTGTTCGGCGTCAAATTGGAACATTTTAGCTAATGATTTATCACAACATCAAGCGGTCCCAACGACAAGTAAAAGTTACAAATCACCACCAAAATCAGCCCCTAGTGAGCCGATATCTTACGCTGTTGATGAGCCATCTCAAACAAATGATGATTTTGTAATGGTTGAAGAAGATCTCTCAACGCACGAAAAAACCACAACAAGAATAAATACAAATAAATCACAAATCAAAGAAACAGCGACAAATTTGCAAGAAGAAGTATCACAAAATAAACAAAATTTATCCGATCAAACGCAAGAAAAAGCGCAAAAAATAAAAGACGAAGTAACCACCGCCACAAACACAAAAAATCAATATCACATCAATAAAATCATAGAAATTTGGGGTGAACCTAGCGCAAAATCAACAGACGCAAAAGGCAATCAAATTTACTCATGGAAAAACTGCAAAGCGACTGGAATGTTTGAGAAAAAATGCGACACAAATGGCAATTGCGAAAAAGTTGCGCGTACGAGTTGTTGCGATCGCAAACTACGCACAGACAAAGGCGGTTACGTCCAAAATTTAAAAGAAGCGATCGCAGCTTGCAAATAATAAGGAGGGAAATTTTGTATGGAATATAGCGAATTTTTAGAACTTGTCAATGAAAATAAGAGAATTTTAAATGAGCTTTATAACAAAGATGATAGTGAAATTTTAAAGCGCGGGTGTGAAATTTGCGCTTTTAAAAATCCAAGCAAAGCGCAAAAAATCGCTGTTTTAAGAAGAGTTGTTGATTTAAAAGCTGATCCGCTTTTAATCGAGCTAAAAAAGCTAAATTTAGATGAAAAAGAAATTTTGCATATTCGCGATGAGATGTTTAAATTTACGTGTGAAATTCATGAAAATTTGCATCAAAAACTGATAAACCAAGCGCGCGAACGAAAACTTTTGAGCGATTTTTATCTAAATTTAATAGAAGGCGTGCATAAAATCGGGTTAATTTTTAATCAAATTCAGCCAAAATGGCAGCGCGTCGTCGTCGATGAAAATAGTAAATTTTTCGAGCAAATGCCAAATTTTATGAGTTTTATCGAAAAAAATAAGCTCTTTCAGCTCACGCCACGCGGCGATATTTGTGATAGAAGCTATGGTGTCGTAAATTTTCAAGCTCATAGCGCAAATTTCGTGCCTTATGCTGTGCAATTTAAAGATGATTTTGAAATTTTACGCGCCGAATTTGATGCGCTAATTGCCACACTTTCAAAAAATTCCCTAGAATTTGATAGCGAAAAAAATGCCTACATTAACTATTTTAAAAAGCTAAAAAATGCGCTTTTGTGCGACAATAACGAACTGATTATCGCAAAATGGCGCGAAGCAGAAATGGCGTGGATGGAGATAAAAGGCGAGTTTCAAATCGGACATCCACTTGAGTATTATGAGGATAAATTTACACACGCAGTCGCGCTAGAATGGGATATCCGCCTAAGCACAAAGACAAGCTTTGACACGCAAAATTTCAAAAACGCAGTCCAAGAAACATTTGATCAAATTTATGAAAAAATCGACGCAAACAACGACATCATGCGCTCAATGGTGCGCTCAAACATAGACAAAACTCAGCTTTTCATCTCAACGCCGATGATCTATTATGGCGCAGATATGGACGGATTATTTAGTGCGCAAGTTGTGCCAAACGATGAATTTGTCAGCGCAAATTCTGGTAAAAAAATATTCGCATTTGTAGATTTTGTCTATGAGAGTGCAAAAGCTAAGCCTTTTATGCGACTTTCGCAAGAGATTTTTGACGCAGATTTCCTAAATTTCGGGCGTGAAATTTTATTTTTGCATAAACACACATGGCGCAAAGTCTATGAGATAACGACAATCGGGCACGAATTTGGGCATCTTTTCTTTATAGATGATGACACAGAAGCATTGATGAATCGTAGTGGCGTTTTTAAATATATTGAAGAGTATAAAGCCACAACGGGTGGCTTGATGAACTTTTTTGCACACGAAAAAGATGAGCTAAAACTCCCCGTTCTTCACAGCGAAATTTCTCGCTCAATAGGGCTTATCGCGTGGCAAGAAGTAGATGAAGTGCGCGCATATTATTGCGAAGGGCTCATTCATTTGACGCTACTTTTTGAGAGCCGTGTTTTAAAATTTGATGGTGAAAATTTACAAATCAAATTTGACCTACAAAGCTACGAAAATTTCAAATCAGCCACGATGAAAAACTACTATGATTTAGCCAAATTTTATGTGCGAAAGACCGACGCGTCGGCATTTTTAAATGGATTTTGCGAAAGTCAAGATGGCAAAATTTACATGCCACTTCACAAAGAGTGCGCCGAATTTGTCAAATTCTATCACGCAAAATACAAAGCTATCGGAAACGAAACAGCACAAAATTCAGAGCGTGAAATTTGGCTTAAACGAACAAATGAATTAGAAAAAAATCAAATTTGAAAGGATAAAAATGGAAAATTTAGCAAATTTAATTGACAATCTAAACGGTTACATTTACACATATTTTTTATGTGCTGTTTTGGTAATTTTGGGTCTTTATTTTAGCGCAAAGACGCTTTTTGTGCAGGTGCGAATGCTACGCGAGATGTTGCATCTCATACTCCATGGGGCGGTAAATCAGGGCAAAAAAGAGAGCATAAGCCCATTTCAGGCATTTTGCGTAAGCACAGCTTCGCGCGTAGGCGTGGGTAATATCGCGGGTGTCGCTTTGGCGATTACAGCGGGCGGTCCTGGGGCTGTGTTTTGGATGTGGGTTATCGCATTTATCGGATCTGCGACGGGTTTTGTAGAGAGCACTTTGGCACAAATTTATAAAGTAAAAAAAGACGATGGTAAATTTCACGGCGGACCAGCTTATTATATGAACTACGCGCTAAAAATGCCAAATTTGGCTAAGCTTTTTGCCATTTTGCTCGCTGTAACTTTTGGTTTAATCTATAATTCACTCCAATCAAATACGATCGCCGATTCTTTACACAATGCATTTGGCATAGACACAGCCTACTCTGCCGTCGCAATTGCGATTTTGACCGCGCTTGTTATCTTTGGCGGAATAAAAGCTATCGCAAAAATCGCTGGAATTTTAGTGCCAATAATGGCGATGATTTATATTATTATCGCGCTCATTGTTGTTTTTATGAACTTAGAAAAAGTCCCAGCAATGTTTGCATTGATTATTCACGATGCATTTAGCCCTAGCGCGGCAGTTGGTGGGGGGCTTTGGTATTGTATTATGCAAGGCATGAAGCGCGGATTGTTTTCAAATGAAGCCGGCGAAGGTAGCGTTCCAAATGCAGCCGCCACAGCAGACGCATCTCACCCAGCAGAACAAGGGCTAATCCAAGCATTTGGCGTATATGTAGATACATGGTTTATCTGCACAGCAACCGCATTTATCGTGCTTTTGGGCGGTGTTTATGAGATAGGCGCACAAGGCATTCAAGGGATTTCGCTCACACAAGACTCACTCGCCGCACTATTTGGAGCTTATGCGCCTAAATTTTTATCAGCAATGGTATTTTTATTTGCGTTTAGCTCAATTATCGGAAACTACTTTTACGGCGAAATCAACGTCTCATTTTTTGGTAAATATGGCAAAAATTTGCTCTTATGTTTTCGTGTTTTAGTTGTAGCGATGGTCGCTTTTGGCGCAATAGCAAAACTAAATTTAGTCTGGAATTTGGCTGATTTATTTATGGCATTTTTGTGTGCGACAAATCTTTTTGCAATTACATTGTTATTTAAAAACGCGAAAATCGCATTTGATGATTATGTCGCGCAAAAACGCTCAGGCGTAAAAACACCTAAATTTAGCGCGAAAATTTTGCCTGATCAAACAGGAATTTCTGAGTGGAAAGATTAAAAAAATGGGATTAAAAAGCGATAAATGGATTAGGCAAATGTCGTGCGAACATCAGATGATTGCGCCATTTTGCGAAGAAAATGTCGGACGCGGCGTGGTAAGCTATGGACTCTCATCATATGGCTATGATATTCGCGTAGCAGATGATTTTAAAATTTTCACGAATATTGGTGGCACGATTGTAGATCCTAAAAATTTCAACGAGCAAAATGTTGTGGATTTTAAAGGCGAAATTTGTATCGTTCCGCCAAATTCGTTTGCACTAGCTAGAACTATCGAATATTTTAAGATGCCGCGCGATGTTTTGGCGATTTGTCTTGGTAAAAGCACATATGCAAGATGCGGGATTATCGTAAATGTTACGCCATTTGAACCGGGATTTTGTGGACATATTACAATAGAAATTTCAAACACAACACCACTTCCTGCAAAAATCTACGCAGGAGAGGGTATCGCGCAGGTGTTGTTTTTTCAAGGCGATGAAATTTGTGAAACAAGCTATGCCGATAAAAATGGAAAATATCAATCGCAAACCGGTATAACTTTGCCTAAAATTTTAAAATAGGATTAAAAATGAACGAGATAAAAATCGGAATAATCGGGTTGGGATATGTTGGTTTACCCTTAGCGGCTGCGATGAGTGAGAAATTTGGCGTAGTGGGATTTGATCTTTTTGAACGCAGGATAAACGAGCTACAAAATGGCATAGATAGAACACTAGAATTAAACGCCTCCCAAATGAAGCGCGCGATAGAAAACGGCATGAAATTTAGTTTTAATGAAGATGATTTAAGAGAGTGTAATTTCTACATAGTAGCCGTTCCAACACCGATAGATAAAAACAAACGCCCAAATTTAACACCACTTTACCGCGCGAGCGAGACGATCTCAAAGGTGCTAAAAAAGGGCGATATTGTCGTTTATGAAAGCACGGTTTATCCAGGCGTCACCGAAGATGAGTGCGTGCCGATTTTAGAGAAAAGCGGACTAAAATTTGGCGTGGATTTTGAGTGTGGATATTCGCCTGAACGCGTAAATCCTGGTGATAAAGAGCACACCGTAAAAAAGATAAAAAAGATAATTTCAGCTTCAAGCCCCGCAACTCTAGCGCGCATTGAGGAGGTCTATGGCGCGGTCATAGAGGCAGGAATTTACAAGGCTAGTTCAATTAGAGTCGCCGAGGCTGCAAAGGTCATCGAAAATACTCAGCGCGACATAAATATCGCTTTTGTAAATGAACTAAAGATGATTTTTGATAAGATGAATATCAACACGGACGAGGTTTTAAAAGCCGCAGCAACGAAGTGGAATTTCTTAAAATTTCATCCTGGGCTTGTGGGTGGACACTGCATCGGCGTGGATCCATACTATCTAACACACAAGGCTCAAGAGTTAGGCCACCATCCAGAAATCATTCTCGCAGGGCGCAGAATAAACGATAATATGGGCTTTTATCACACTCACGAAGCGATAAAATTGATGATTAAAAATGATTGCAAGGTAAAAGATTCGCGCGTTTTAGTGCTTGGTATTACATTCAAAGAAAACTGCCCAGACATTCGCAATTCGCGCGTAATTGATGTGATTAATGAGTTTAGAGAATTTGGTTGCGCGGTAGAAATTTACGATCCATGGGCGAAAAACGACGATGTAGAGCATGAATATGGGTTAAATTTGGTAAATGAGCTAAATTTAAACGCATATGATTTGATTGTTTTGGCGGTCGCTCATAATGAGTTTAAAGAGCTAAATTTAGACAGGCATTTAGTCTATAAAATAAAAAATATATGAGAAATTTGGGCTAAATTTTATAGTTTTAGCTCAAAAAAATCATCATAAATCATACAAACAGACCACGCGCTAAGCCTCCAGTAAAAAATAGTGGTGAAAATTTGTAAAATAGATACAGAACACGGTTTTGTAAGTGCAAAATGCGGTGATAATAGACTAGAGCTTAGATTAAACAAGGTCTATAAAAGTAACTAAAAGGTAGTTGTGGTAAAAATCAAAATACTCAATACTAGATTATGTAGAAAATTTAAACACAAAAGATATTGAAGTTTACATGATTAAATCACAAGAGCCCGCAAAACCAGTCGAAAATAAAGATGTGTCATTTGAAGTGAATTTTACACTAAATAGTGATGAATGGGAAAAGAGAAATGTCAATGACGATTAGTGGGATTTAAAATAGGGTTAAATTTGGCTTTAAATTTAACCCTATTTTACATACACTCATATCGCGTAAATTTGGCAAGGTATGATTAAATTTTGCCATTTCTCGCGTTCGTCATTGTTATCTGTTTTGTCGATTTGCATAAATTTATCGTGATAAAATCAGACAAATTTGTCAATATAATAGCCTGTCGGCATATAAAAATCGGCGTTTTTTGGCGTATTTTTCTAGCTCCGAAATAGCTTTCATATTGCGCAATAGACACGAATTTATTTTTGTACTCGTTCTGTTTGGAAAAACTGCCTCTAAATTTTTGATAATTTCTTATATCAAGTAGCTACTGCATCTATTTTAAAAAAATCTCTAAATTTTAAATATCACTATCTATTCCGCATGCATTCTTGCCAACCATAACAATAGTGGCTCAAATCATAAAACACAAATAAACAAGCGCAATAGCAATCACACAATCAATCTCACGCGACTTTTACATCTACCCCACTAGCAACATCGCCGTTGTTGCTAGTGGGTTTAACGCTAATTATAAAGTTGTTGTTTGCCACTCACTTTAGGGCTTAGTGCGTCGCAATAATAAAACGAGCTTGATATTGTATAAATCGAAATTTGTTTTTATAGCTATTCAAGCTAAATTTTAGAATTTAAAACTAAGCCTAAGACAAAGCTTAGTTTGATTGCATAATTAGACAAAGAAAATTTCTCTTTAAGACTAGACTTATTGGCACGACTACACCGGCACAAAATTAGCCAATGCTTAGATACCATCATTTTCTCAACAAAAAGAGTTTGCTCTAAGAACACATTCTTTCATTAAAGCCTAATTTTAAGGTTCAACAAAAGCAAATTCTCTCTTATTGGTTTTAGTAGAATTTAATAAAGTTCTTTCGTGCCTTTTCGTCGCTATATCTAAATTTAAAGAGTAGTGGTAATAAAAGTTTTGTCGATATTTGGTTTTGTGTCCTTGTTATCGCTATATCTAAAATTCGCGCTCTTTAAAATAAAAACAAGAAATTCTCTTTTTTGCACTTTTAATTTAGATAATCTATGTTTAACATAAGCAAAATTATCAATTCTGTTTGTGTGATTATTAGCGAATTTGTTCTTAGATACTTTGCTCTATAGTAAGCTTTAGCTTCTCCTTCATAATCTTTCTAATATTCAAAGCAAATCACGTCTCATCTAAATTTGCTAAATTCAGATGTATGGGTATTGGCTCACTTTCAAAGCAGTTTTGACTATACTAATATAAACTTTGTTATCTTTTGTGATGGGGGTTTATTTAAGCACAAAGCGAATAGATGGCTTTTGCGCATATAAAATCTTAAGCATGCCAAACACTGGAGGTTTTATTTTCTCCATTTTTTCAAAGAGAAATAGAATATAGATCTTATTAAAACCATGCCAATTTCGTTTATTTGCCACATATTTTCTCAAGGGGAGCACAAGTAAAGATCTTTTTTTACTCTTTTGGCTTTTAAGTAGGCTTGCGTTTATTTCTATCTTGCCACTAAAATTTATTTATTTTTTCGCACTTGCTAGATATTAAAAATCTGATATTTTTAGCTATTTTGTTGATTCTTTTTCTTAGATATTGACAAATTTAGCTATTTTTACAGTCTCTATGTCAGATGAAAAATATTGTAAAATTTTTCTAAATTTCTCTAAATTTTGTCTCTAAAATTCAGGAATGGATTATATTTATTTTTTTGTAGTTTTTATGTAACTTACTAATCATTGTGTTTGTATTAAGTTTTGTTTGGGCTTGTTTAATTATTTATTTTTCTATCAAAGTGGAATAATTTCGCTTTAGAATTTTCATAAAGATACTACATCAAGTCTTATGTTAAATTCTATATTTATTAAAGGATCTTGTATTTATTTCTGAATCTTATGGTGGGCCTAACAAGACTTGAACTTGTGACCTCACCCTTATCAGGGGTGCA
>CAUUFG010000010.1:0-25061 GCA_963544335.1 uncultured Campylobacter sp. | reverse complement strand
CGCATAGAAGAGCTAGAAAATTTATACGCAAACGCGCATGGGTTATCCAAAAATAGCTAGCGAATTTGATCTAAATCGTGCAAATGCGCTAGATTTTCGCCAAATTTCCACGTTTTTCGCGCATTTAAAATCCGTTCTTTATCAATATCGCAAAGCAAAATTCCCTCTTCATTTCGCAATCTATCATCAATCTCGCCACTTGGACCCACGATAAAACTATCGCCATAAAATTCGCTAGAAATGCTAAATTTTGCCCTTCCTATGCGGTTTGCGCGCAAAATATAGCAGTGATTTAAAAACGCGCGAATTTCTAGCAGTTTTTCCCAGCGCTCATTTGAGCCAAAAGTAGAGGCACTAGGCACAAGCACAACATCGACTTTTTCGCGCAAAATTTGTTCCCAAAATAGATCAAAATGCGCCTCAAAGCCAAAAATCACGCCAAATTTTAGCTTTTTATGCGTAAAAATTGGCACTTTTACACTCGCGCACGAATTTGCAAAAAAGCCACGCTCATCCCAGTGATCGTAATTTATCAGTAAATTTTGCTCATAAAATTTAGTCTGAGTAGGGTCAAAAATCGCGCAGGTTTTAACAAAACCATCATCTTTTGGCAATATAATCGGCGTGATTATCGTCATCTCATATTTGCGCGCAAGTTCGCTCATGAGCGTTTTTTTGTGAGAAATTTGCTCGTTTATCATCGCGCGCGGCATCTCTTTTAGCTCGGTAAAAAAGCTATTTAGCACATATTCACCAAGCAAAGCAAGGCTTACGTTTTTATCCTTTAAAACCCGCAAATAATAGTCAATCCGCGCCTCACTCATCGAAAGAGTTGGCAGTTGAAGTGCGGCGATTCTACTCATAATCGTGGCCGTTTTCGTCTAAAAATTCGCCCGAATTTAGGCTAGAATTGGCATTGGCACCGCTTAAATTATCAAAATTTTCCGCTTGCATTTGCGAAATTTCTAGCTTTGCGTTTTGTAAAATTTGCGTCGCTTCGTTTATTAAATTTACGCCATTTTTGTAGAGTTCAACACTCTCTTTTAGGCTTATTTCATCGCTTTTAAGTCGCTCCAAAAGCTCATCTATCGTCTTTAATTTTGTCTCAAATTCGTCCATTGTAGTGCCCTTTTTATATGAAAATCAAATTTATCCAGCTCAACTAAAAATGCGTCGTGCCCGTAATCGCTATCGATATTTAGGTATTCGCACATAGCCCCGCGCCCTAAATCGCGCATTGTCTCAAACATCTGACGCATCAAATTTGGCGGAAATAGCGCGTCGCCATCAAATGAGATGAGTGTCAGCCTTGCGCGAATTTGGCTCATCGCGTCTTTTAGGCTATCAAAATGTCTCGTGCAATCAAAGGCATTCATCATTTTTGCGGTGTAGAGATAGCAAAGTGGATCGAAACGCTTAGCGAAGTTATTGCCGTTATACTCTAAATATCGCTCCACTTCAAATTGCCCATTAAGCTCATAAAGTCCGTCTGTTGCGACGTAGTTGCGCCCAAATTTCATATCCATTGACGCAGGGCTTAAAAAGCTAACATGCCCTGCCATACGACCCAAAACCAGCCCTAAAAGCGGAATTTGCGCCATTTTTTCTTTGTCGTATTCGCCGTTTTTGAAATTTGGATCGTTTAAAATGCCATAAATTGCGATCTTATTAAATGCAATTGCCCAAGGTGGCGTAGCATAAGCGGACGCCAAAATCACGATACGATCACTGAAATTTGGATACTCAATCGCTACGCAAAGTGCTTGCATACCGCCAAGCGAGCCTCCGATGACGGCGTGGGCTTTTTTGATACCAAGATGCTCAAATAGCTTCATTTGCGCTTTTACTACATCACTGATGACGACTACGGGAAATTTGAGCCGATATTCGCGCCCTTTTGCATCGTCTATATCTAGAGGGCAGGTTGAGCCAAATGGAGAGGCTAGGATATTTACGCAGATTACGTAAAATTTGGTCGTATCTATCGCTTTGCCATCACCTATCATACCATCCCACCAGCCAGCTTTGGTGTCGTTTTCGTAGCGTCCTGCTGCGTGATGGGAGCCAGTTAGTGCGTGAAATACGATGATGGCGTTGCTTTTATCGGCGTTTAGCTTGCCGTATGTTTCATAAACTAGCCTAAATTTTGTGAGAATTCGACCGCTTTCTAAATGGAGCGGTTCGTTGAATTCTTGCGTAAAGGTGTGAATATCCACTAATTTACCCTGTAATTTGGAGCCTCTTTTGTGATCACTACGTCGTGCGGGTGACTCTCTCTAAGCCCAGCACTCGTGATCTCTACAAATTCGGCCTTTTCTTGAAAAATTTCAATCGTTTCACTTCCGCAATACCCCATCGAAGAGCAAAGTCCGCCGATTAGCTGATGGACGATCTCTTTTATGCTTCCAGCATATGGGACTCGCCCTTCGATTCCTTCTGGGACTAGCTTCTCTTTTGCTGTGCCCTCTTGGAAATAGCGATCCGCGCTACCTTTGCTCATCGCACCGATTGAGCCCATTCCGCGGTAAGCTTTGTATTGGCGGCCTTGAAATGTGATTAGCTCACCAGGCGTCTCATCACAACCTGCAAATAAACTACCAATCATCACTGCGCTAGCTCCTGCTGCAAGGGCTTTTGCTACGTCGCCTGAGTATTTTATCCCGCCATCTGCAATGATTGTGACGCCGTATTTTTTCGCCTCTTGAGCGCACTCTAAAATCGCACTAAATTGCGGGACGCCCACACCTGCAACAATGCGCGTAGTGCAAATTGAGCCTGGTCCGATGCCTACTTTTATCGCGTCTGCACCAGCTTGCGCTAGATCTTTTATGCTAGCAGGATTTGCGACGTTTCCAACCACGATATCTATATTTGGAAATTTAGATTTTAGCTCTTTTAGCGTATCAATAATACCCTTTGAATGCCCATGAGCTGAATCAATAACTAGCGCATCAACACCAACTTCAATAAGCCTTTGTGCACGTTCAAAATGCCCTACGCCAATCGCTGCAGCCACACGCAAACGCCCAAATTTATCCTTGTTTGCGTTTGGATACTCTTTTCGTTTTTTGAGATCTTTTATCGTGATTAGGCCTTCTAACTTGCCGTTTTCATCAACAATGGGGAGCTTTTCTACCTTGTTTTTAGCGAAAATTTTCTCTGCTTCATCTAGCGTGCAACCCTTATGCGCTGTAATCAAAGATGAGCTTGTCATTACTTCATAAACTTTTTTTGTGTAATCAGTCTCAAAACGCAAGTCACGATTTGTCAAAATCCCGATTAGTTTATCATCATCATCAACTACAGGCACACCAGAAATGTGAAACTCAGCCATGATATTATCGGCGTCTTTTATGGTTTTATCTTTTTTGATTGAAACAGGGTCTATTATGATGCCACTCTCGCTCTTTTTCACACGTTTTACCTGTTTTACTTGGCTATCTATATCCATGTTTTTGTGAATTACTCCGATACCGCCAAGACGTGCCATCATGATAGCTGTGCGATACTCGGTAACCGTATCCATAGCGGCTGAAATGAGTGGAACGTTTAATGAGATGTTTTTGCTAAATTTGCTCTTAACACTTACGCATTTTGGCAATACTTCTGAATATTGCGGGACCAACAAAACGTCTTCAAACGTCAATGCCTTTTTTATTGTTTTCATCTTTTCTCCTTGACTAAATTTTTACTTCTTTTACTCTTTTACCTCTAAATTTGGTTGTTGAAAATGGCAAACCTGCGCTTTTTACCTAATTTAAATTTGTAAATTTGCCCTCTCTTTTGATGAATTTGCAACTTTCTTAACTACATTAAATTTAAAAAGCCCTTTTTATATTATTTGAAATTTGCTTTAGAGCAAATTTGCTACTAAACTTTTGCCACCAAGATAGTGTAAAGGACTTTTTGTGTAGCGTTTATATGCTAAAGTGCGACCTTTTAGGCTATTTAAGAAATTTAGTTTTCTTTGTGAAAAAGTCTTGGTTTCGCTAAATAAATTCGCCATTACTTCGCCAAATTTTGCAAATTTAATCCGCCTTCAAGCACCATTTTTTCATCATAGGCGCGTCCGATTAGTTGCGCTGAGATATTCATCATATCTGCGTTTTTTGCTATTGGCACAGAGATTGCGGGAAGTCCTGCCAAATTTACGCCGATTGTATAAATATCGCCTAAATATGACTCCAAAGGCGATTTTATCGAGCCTATTTTATATGCGACGCTTGGCGCAACAGGCATATAAATCAGATCCGCTTCGCTTAAAATTTTCTCATATTCGGCTTTTATATAGGCGCGAACTTTTTGTGCTTTGATGTAATAAGCATCGTAATATCCGCTACTTAGCACGAAAGTGCCAAGCAACATTCTGCGTTGCACCTCTTCGCCAAAGCCTTGCGCGCGTGTTGATGCGTATAGTGATTTTAAATTTGACGCGTCTGCGCGAAATCCATATCGCACGCCATCGTATCTGCTTAAATTCGCGCTAGCTTCGGCTGTAGCGATTATGTAGTAGCTTGCGACTGCGTATTTTGAGCTAGCTAAATTTTTGTGAATTATCTTGTGTCCGAATGATTTTAGTTTTTCGATATTTGCTAAAAGTGCTGATTTTACATCGTCGTTTGTTTTGTCGATAAAGTTATCAATTACGGCGATTGTGAGCTTTTTTTCGCTATCTAAATTTGGCGCAACTGGTGTGTAATCGCCGTGGTAGCTTGTGCTATCTTTTTCGTCAAATCCAGCGATCATGTCGTATAAAATCGCCGCGTCCTCGACATTTTGCGTGATTGGTCCGATTTGATCTAAGCTTGAAGAATACGCGCCTAATCCATATCTTGAAACGCGTCCGTAGCTTGGCTTAAACCCTACGCAGCCACAAAATGCGGCCGGTTGGCGAATGCTACCGCCTGTATCGCTTCCAAGCGCAGCCACAGCTATACCCCCACCAACAGCCGCCGCACTCCCGCCAGAGCTTCCCCCTGGGACGCGCGTGTGATCTAGTGGATTTAAGGTTTTACCATAAAATGAGCTCTCTGTTGAGCCACCCATTGCAAATTCGTCCATATTTGTTCGTCCAAACGGCGCACATCCGTGGGAGCGCAAATTTACAATCGCGCTAGCATCATAAGGCGCAATGTAGCCTTGTAAAATTTTACTAGCGCAACTTATATTCCAGTCTTTTACCTGAATATTATCTTTGATTGCGATTGGAATTCCGTTGCCACTTTCGTTTAAATTTTCGCCATTTAACTGCTCGATATAGGCTCCAAGTGTGTTTTTAGCGCGAATTTGTGCGGTTAGATCTTTTCGTAATTCGCAAATTTCATCGTTGCTTAATTTTAAAGCTTCTTTTAAAGTTATCACTAATTCTCCTTAAATTTATTCACCAAAATAACGCAAACCGCGCTTATGAGCAAAATCGCCACAATCGTAATGGCGATAACGCTCCAATGTATGGGCTCATTTAACATTGTTGATTACTTTGTTGCATCTTGGGCAAAGCGCATCTTCGTCTGTGCTTGTAAATTTCCAGCAGCGCGGACATTTGTGTTTTTTTGCTTTTACTAATCTGAAATTTTCATTTAAAACTTCAAAACCAGCGATCGGCGTTTCGTCGTTTATTGTAGAAATTTCACTCACCATATACCAGTCTGAAATTGCATCTAAATTTCTAGCCAAGATATTGTTTGAATCTGTTTGCAAGCAAAGCTCTAGCGTGGATTTTATGATTTTATCTTTTTTAAGAGTATCTATTATCTCAAAAAATTTCTCTCGTGATTTAATCGCCATTTCGTGCTCGTTTTGACTTTCGAAAGTCTCAAATTCTAGCTCTTTATATACAAGATCAAATGCGTCTTTTGCGCCATCTTTGATGATTTGCGGTGCATATTCCATCACTTCATCAATAGTGTATGTCAAAACAGGTGCGATTAGTGGTAATAGTGTGCGCGTAATCATAACCATCGCTGTTTGGGCTGATTTTCTACGTGGAGCGTCTAGCTCATCACAATATAGGCGGTCTTTGCAAACATCAAGATAAATGCTACTTAAATCCGCGCTTAAAAAGTTCATTAAGAGGCTAAAACCTTTGCTAAAATCGTAGTTTTTAAACGCAATCTCACACTCTTTAAAGCATTTTGAAGCTTTGCTTAAAATCCACCTATCAAGCGCTGTAAAATTTGAAGTTTCTAGCTCTTTTAAGTCGCTAACATTTGCTAATAAAAATCGGATTGTATTGCGAATTTTGCGGTATTGTTCGCTTACTTGTTTTAAGATATTATTGCTGATTTTTAGATCGCTTGAATAATCGCTCATAGCAACCCAAAGGCGTAAAATTTCTATGCCATACTCTTTTGCTACTTGTGTTGGTGCGACGACGTTTCCTACTGATTTACTCATCTTTTGCCCTTTTTCATCGACGGTAAATCCATGTGTTAAAACCGCGTTATAAGGGGCTTTTTCATTCACAGCACAACTTAATAAAAGTGAGCTTTGAAACCAGCCACGATGTTGATCGCTACCTTCTAAATACATGTTGGTAGGGTATTTTCCAGCGTCGTATTTGCCACTTTGTAACACCGCATGCCAAGTGCTTCCGCTATCAAACCAAACATCTAAAATATCGCTAACTTTTTCCAAATTTGACGCGTCGTATTTGCAACCATCTGGTAAAAATTCGCTAATTTTCAAATCCCACCACGCATCAGCACCTTTTTCTTCAAAAATTTGCGCTGTTTTAGCTAAAATTTCTTCATCGAAAATCGGCTCTTTTGTTGTTTTATCTCTAAAAAATGCGATCGGCACGCCCCAATCTCTTTGGCGTGAAATACACCAATCAGGGCGATTTTCTATCATTGAAGTGATACGATTAATTCCTGAGGCTGGGTAAAATTTGACCGATTTTAGCGCATTTAATGCGGTTTGGCGTAGAGTTTTGCCGCTTAATTTTGGCTCATCCATTGCGATAAACCACTGTTTTGTCGCGCGATATATTACAGGTTTGTGTGTGCGCCAACAAAATGGATAAGAGTGCGTAAATTTCGACGAACTAATAAGCGCATCGCCAAGAAGCTCTAAAATTCGCTCATTTGCCTTGAAAATATGCATTCGAACAAATTCGCTAGCAACATCTGGGCGAAGTAAATTTTTATGCGTTATTGTCTCATCATAACATCCGCTCTCATCAACCGGCATAGTTACTTCAAGCCCGTATTTTAGCCCGATATGATAGTCATCTTCGCCATGACCTGGCGCGGTATGGACTAGCCCTGTTCCGCCATCCATCAATACGTGTTCGCCTAAAATAAATTTAGATTTTCTATCATTTAATGGATTTATTGCGTATAAATTTTCTAGCTCTGTTGCTTTAAATTCGCGTAAAATTTCGCCCTTGCTTAGCCCTTTTGCGACGATAATTTTTAAAAGCGGTTTAGCAAAAATCAAATTTTCACCGGTTAAAACGTAAATTTCATGCGGATTTAAGCTTATACCCTCATTTGCTGGCAAAGTCCAAGGCGTCGTCGTCCAAATGACGGCTTTTGCGCCGTTTGCGCCGATTTTAGCGTTTGCTTCGTCGCTTAATTTAAAGGCAACATAGATTGAATAATCCTCTTTATCTTTATATTCAACTTCTGCTTCTGCGAGTGCGCTTTTTGCCGCCCAGCTCCAAAATACAGGCTTGCTACGCTCAATCAAAAGTCCCTTTCTAGCGATATTGCAAAGCACGCGGTAGATGTCTGCTTCAAATTTAAATTTTAGTGTTAAATATGGATTATCCCAATCACCAATAATTCCAAGTGATTTAAATTCATCTTGCTGAATATCTATAAATTCATGCGCGTGAGCCCTGCAATGCTCCCTGATTTGTGATACGCTAAGCGATTTTTTCTTATCACCTAGTTTTATTTCTACTTGCTGTTCAATAGGCAAACCATGGCAATCCCAGCCTGGCACGTAGCGAATTTCTTCGCCAAAAAAGTAGTGTGTTTTAATGACGATATCTTTTAAAATTTTATTTAATGCGTGTCCGATATGTAAGTGCCCGTTTGCGTATGGAGGGCCATCGTGAATATTAAAACTAACTTTTGCGCCTTGGCGTTTTGCACACATTTTTTGATAAATTTTGCGATCCTCATACCAAGATTTTAGGCGAGATGGCTCATTTTGTGGTAAATTTCCGCGCATAGGAAAATCAGTTTGTGGTAGATAAAGCGAATCTTTGTAATCCATAAAATAACCTTTAAAAATAAAAAAAATTTTCGGATTTTATCTAAACGCGGCTAAAATTATTGTTAAAATTTGGTGATTTTTTTGTTACAATTTGCCATTTTTAAGGGGGTTGAAATGAAAAATTTGATCTTAATTATCGGCGATGAAATTCGCGTTAATCGTCCTTTTTTAAACTATATTTTTGAGATTTATGAGAACAAATTTGGCGTTTTAGATGATGTGATTTTTGTTAGAAATAAAGATACAAATTTGGCTGAAATTTTAGAGCATTTTATCGCTAATAGACGGAATTTGACGATATTTTGTGCGCCTAGTTCGTTTGCTGTTGTTTCGCAAATTTTAGCCTCTCTTTGTGATGATTCTATCGAGCTTACAAATGGTCTTTTATCCCCGACGACCGCGATTTGCGCGCAAAAAGGGATGATTTTAATGAAGATAAAAGAGTGCATAATAAATCTAATCCAAGCAGATCCATTAATGCAAATTCCGCCGATTTTGATGGATAAAGATGGCGAGCGAAAAAACTTTTATATAATCGATTTTGAGCCAGATTTAATTCGCTCGGCGATGGAGAAAATTTGCATTAAATTTGGTATTTTTATTCAAATTTCGCCTGTTTGTAAGTATGTGGTGCAAGTCCGCGCAAAAACGGGCGAATTTGGAAATTTAAACGGCTTTTTAAAAGAGGTTGCGATTAAATTTGACAATCTTGTGATTTTTGATGCAAATTTGGCTCAATTTTTAGTAAATAAGTTGCGCCAGCTTGATATGAGAGTAACTTTTGCTGAGAGTTGCACGGGCGGATTAGCGGCTGCTAGATTGTGCGAAATAAGCGGTGCTAGTGACGTTTTTAGCGGGTCATTTATCACATACGCAAATGAACTTAAAACGCAAATTTTAGGTGTGCGTGAAGAGATTTTGCGCGAATTTGGCGCGGTGAGTCGCGAATGCGTAAATCAGATGCTCTCAGGCGCGATTCGTGCTAGCGGGAGTGATTTTGCCGTGGCGTTTAGTGGTATCGCAGGGCCTGGCGGTGGTAGTGATGAAAAGCCTGTCGGCACGGTGTATATTGGCGCGATGGATAGCGCTGGAAACTGCATAATTGAGCGATTTTTGCTAAGTGGAGATAGAAATTATATCCGCGAAACTAGCGTAAATATCGGCTATGTGTTGCTTTTGAAACTGCGCGTGGATCTGTTTTTTTGATGGAATAAATTTGGCTGTTTGTGATTGTTTAGAAATTTGACTAAATTTGTTTTTTAAAATTTGGTCAAATTTATTTTGTTGGAAATTATCGTTTGATTTTGGTTGCGAATTTCGTTCGTAACATAAGTGATATTTATTTTTGTCTCATCGCAAATTAATGCAAAAACAAAGATATAGTTCTTAAATTTCGCAAAATTTGGAGAAATTTGCAATGATTGAGTTTGCGTGTTTTAAATGATGAAACAAAATGAAAGCATATTTTTAAGCGACACGGCAGAAATTTGCGCAACACAAAGCTATAAATGCTAGGTAAATTTAGAACAAAAGCTTTTTACAAATTTCAATTAAAAAAACCAAAGTCGAGTTAGAATTTCAGAATAAATTTGGCTAGAAATTTAAAACCCAGCGCGATTTTAATTCAATCTAAATTTAACTCAAGTTTAAAACAAATCATCACTTTTCTAAGACATCAAAGCTGTGCAAAAGCAGATATTAGCGATATCTCAGCGTTGCAGGTTTTGCAAACATTAATTAAATTGCGCCCACTTTTCATTTAAATAGTTCTTTATTTCGTAATCTGTCAAAATTTAAATAAGTGGCGCTTGGGGGCGAAAATTTAGCTTAAAAATTTACTCTGTATCGGGTGCAAATTTGCCAAAATCACACAAAAATTTATTCTAAATAGGTAGATAAATTTTTAAAATTTACCCGCGTATTTAAAATATGACTTTCACCAAATATACTCTTTTTTCAAAATCAAATACGGCTTTAGAAATTTCTCATCTTTTATCTCTAATTTTTCCGCCAAATTTGGATCTAGCACATAATAATTTATTTCGAGATTGATTTTTTCTGTTTTTTGTGGCACTTTAAGCGGTATTTTGCGCACTTCAAGCGGTTTTAAACGCGTGTCAAAAACCAAATTTTGCGCTGTGTAGGATAGGGTTTCGTCGCTTTTAAAATCAAAATATTTTGCGCGAATTTCAAATTTTTCATTAAATTCTTTTAAATTTTCACCATAATCTACATCTACAACAATTGAACGCCCAGAAAAACCAGACGGCAGACGATGCGGAATTAAATTTTTAATAACCAACGCCTTTTCTCGCTTGTCTAAACTAATCTCCATCGCGCTTTCTAAAAGCTCAGGATCGTTTCTCACGCCTGAAAATTGGTGATCTTTTATATCGCGCGCAACCGCTGTTGATTTGTTGAGTGTAGGGGTGATTATCTCATTTTTGCTAAATTTCATATGGCAATCCACACATCTATCATTAGAGCCACTACTTTCGATCTCATTTTTCATATCATAAAGTGAAAATTTGTTTGAATTTCCTAAACCTTGATGGCACGCAAGGCATAGATCATTTCCGCTTATAAAATGCTCTCTTTTGCCACTTTTATGATAACCTGCGCGATCGTTACTCTCAAATGGTCCTACGATTGTGTCATCTGTGACGAAATTTAGCGCGTTGTATCCTGCTTTTGCGTCTGAATGTTTTTTGTCTATACTATCGACATTGTGGCAAATATAACACGAAATACCAGTTTTTACATGTTTTGCCAATATTGCTTCATTTACCTCTTTTACCTCTTTTGCGTTTGAGCCTAAAAACTCTTTTGCGATTATAAACTCACTGCCTACAGATTTTATCTCTAGGCGCGGATTATGACATGTGCCACACGCCACAACAGTGTCTTCGAATGTTTTATGTAAATTTATTGCGCTATATTCGACTACTTTTTTATACAGCTCGTTTTTATCTTCATGCGAAATAGCGTGCAAAGAGGTTTGCCATTGTAAAACTTGATCTTTATGACAAGCGATGCAATTGCGTGGGTCTTTAAATTTGGCAGGAATTTCGTTTGCAAATAAAATACAGCTAAAAGATATCAATAGTTTTAATATTTTTTTCATAACTTACCTTGTTTTGTTTAAATTTTGCAAATAGCTTGATTTTACACTTTTTATTATTTTAAGAATATTAATTATTTAAAAAAGCAAATTAAAATCACGAATTTTATTTGTAAGGAATATTGTTATGAAAAGGGTTCATTTTATTGGTATTGGCGGGATTGGAATATCCGCTATTGCTCGGTTTTTAAAAGAGAAAAACTATGAAATTTCAGGCTCAGATATAAAAGAGAGTGCGACTACGCGCCAGCTACGTCAAAGCGGTATGAAAGTGTGTGTCCCTCACTCTATAGACGCGATAGAAAATCCAGATTTTGTAGTATATTCAGCGGCGATTAAGCCAAATAATGTTGAGTTAGTAGAGGCAAAAAGGCGCGGGATAAGCTGTCTTTCTCGCAAAGAGGCTTTGCCGTTTATTTTAGAGGGTAAGCGTGTATTTGCGGTCGCTGGGGCACATGGTAAAAGCACGACAAGCGCGATGTTGGCTACTCTTTTAGAAGGTAGCGTAATAATCGGTGCGATTAGCAAACAATTTGGCTCAAACATGAAATATGAGCAAAGCGAAAATGTGATTTTTGAAGCTGATGAGAGCGATAGTAGCTTTTTAAATTCAAATCCATATTTAGCGGTGGTTACAAATGCTGAGCCAGAGCATATGGAGCACTATGATTTTGATTTAGAGAAATTTTATGCGGCTTATCGTGGGTTTTTAGAACGCGCTAAAATTCGTGTGATTGATGCTGATGATGAGTTTTTAAATTCGCTTAAAATGGATTTTACAAAGCTCAATCGCAGTGATATTACCGATCTTAAAATGGTGATTAGAGATTTTGAGCCATATACGAGCTTTAATCTTAAAAATTTGGGTAAATTTGAAGTTTATGGCATGGGCGAACATATCGCCATTGATGCATCGCTTGCGATTTTGGCGGCGAATTCTCAAATCGGGCTTGAAAAAATTAGACAAAATTTAAAAGAGTATCGCGGGATTAAAAAGCGTTTTGATATTCTTGTGGCTAATGCAAATTTTGCGCTCATTGATGATTATGGACACCATCCAACAGAGATTTGCGCCACGTTAAAGAGTGCTAAAACTTATGCAAATTTGCTAGGTATAGATAAAATTACGGCGATTTTTCAGCCACATCGCTGGAGTAGGCTAAAAGCAAATTTGGACGGATTTAAGCGATGTTTTGCACAGGTCGATGAGCTTATTGTTTTGCCTGTTTATGCTGCTGGGGAAGAGCCGTTTGATATTGATTTAAAGCGCGAATTTGAGGGCGCAATTTTTACAAATTGCATTGAAAGAAATGGCAATAATATTGAATTTAGCGATGAATTTGGCGTAAAGCGCGTCTTAAATTCGGGGCTTGTTATAGGCTTTGGCGCGGGGGATATTAGCTATCAATTAAGGGGTGAGAGTTGAGAATAATTCTATTTTTATGCCTTATTTTATTTTTGATTATTCTATTTAGCGTGAGTTCTGAAATTCTAGACAAACGCGCCAAATTTAGCATAGCTTTTTTGCTTGTGATTTTTGGTGGCGGGATTTTTGTATATTCTAAATTTGATGAGCGTTTAAATCTATCAAAATCTAAACTTGTTGCCGAATTTTACGATAAAGGCTACATAAAATGTGAAAATTTAAATATAGACACAAATAATTATGAGTATAAAGCCTCCATCACATCTTTTGTTCCAAAAAAGCATGATTTAAGGCTTGATATGATCGATATTTCGCGCTGTTTAAAGTCGCAAAATTTACAAGAAGATTAAATTTTAAAAGATAAAAGGAGAAAAATATTGAAATTTATAAAACAAGTGTTAATTATTTTTTCTATCTGTTTTATAGCTGAAATTTTAAATAAAATTACGAGTGGATTTTTCCCGACTAGCATTTTGGCGCTCATTTTGATGTTTTTGGCGTTGCAATTTCGCATTATTCGCCCAGCTCATATTAAAGAAACGGCTGTGTTTTTAATAGAAATTATGCCGATTTTGTTTATTCCGCTTGGCGTTGGATTGATTGAAAGCTATAAACCGATGATGGAGCATATAATGGCGATTTTGGTGATTACGATTGTTTCTACTGCCGTGATGATTGCTATAAGTTCACTCACCACTCAAAAGCTCTATCGTCTAAAGGCAAAAAAACGCATGGAGGAGTTGCAAAAGGAGCTTGAAAATGGTTGAAATTTTATCAAATTCCGCCTATTTTGGATTGGTTATTTCGCTTTTTAGCTATCAGATCGCTTTGATAATAAAAAATCGCCTGAAATTTGTTCTGTTTAATCCACTCTTGGTTTCGGTTGCGCTTTGTATTGGAATTTTATTAGCGTGCGATGTGCCTTATGAGAAATTTATGGCTAGTTCTGAGATGATTGGTTATCTTTTGATTCCTGCTACTGCCTCTTTAGCGGTTCCATTGTATGAGCAAATTGAACTTTTAAAAAGCAATTGGGTTGCGATTTTAGCAGGGATTGTTAGCGGGATTTTAGCCGGACTTACGACGATTTTTATTTTGGCATTGATTTTTGGATTAAATCATGAACTTTATGTGACGCTTCTATCAAAATCAGTTACGACGCCGATTGGTATTGCGATTAGTTCGCAACTTGGCGGAATTGTTACGATTAGCGTTAGTGTTATTATTATCACAGGTGTTAGCGGTGCGATGCTTGGCGAGTATATTTTTAAATGGCTAAAAATTGACGCGCCTATCGCACAAGGCGTCGCGCTTGGCACAGCATCTCATGCGATGGGAACTGCAAAAGCGATTGAGCTTGGTGATATTCAAGCAGCAATGGCAAGTTTATCGATAGCAGTTACTGGAATTTTGACATTTTTGGGTGCTTGGATTTTTAGTCTTTTTATTTAGGAGAGAGAGATGGTTATTTCTATTGGACGACAAACCGGTAGCGGTGGCAGAGAGATTGCGCAAAAATTAGCTGATGAGACCGGGTTTAAATATCTTGATAAAGATGCGCTTTTGCGCCGTGCTAATGAGATTGGCTGTTTTGAGAAAATGTATAATTTTTACAACGAAAAGCCTATGAATATTTTAGTTCAAGCGATCGCGCAAAATGAGGTCGCGCGCAAAAAAACTGAGCAAATTTCTGCCATTTATGATCAAATTTTGCGCGGCGGAGATTTTATTATTCTTGGGCGATGTGCGAACTATTTTTTCCGCGATCGAGATGATTTTGTATCTATTTTTTTGCACGCGCCACAAGAATTTAAAGTCGCCAGATTGATGCACGAGCGCAATAACAATCGCGCCTTTGTGATTGAGTATATGCAAAATTTAGACAGCGAACGCGCATCTTTTCACAAATATTATACGGGCGAAATTTGGGGCGAAACGAGCGGATATGACTTTTTGATTAACACCGCAAAATTTGGTATCGACGGGACGTTAAAGCTAATTAAAACGATTGTAAAATGATCTATCTTTTTTCAAATACACAGCCAAATTTAGTAGATGCGCCAGATATAAAACACGTCGCTTTGTTGCAAATTTCGTATATGAAATTTGATCTAAATTTAAGCGATTTTGACGGGTTGATTGCGACATCAAAACACGCATTTAGCGCGATCGAGTTTAATCAAATTTGCGTTGATGAGAGTGTAAAAAATCGGCTTAAAATTTGGGCGATTTCAAATGCTAGTGCAAATGCAGCGCACAAATTTGGATTTAAGCAAATTTATACCGCACAAAATAGCACAGGAGACGCCTTTGCACGGGAGATTGCAAGCCAAATTTGCGGACGAAATTTATATATAAAAGCCAAAATCAATGTATCAAATTTGGTGAAAATTTTGCGCGAAAACGGAGCAAATTTAGGTGTAATTGATGGCTATGAAAATTTGCCTTGTGCTAACATATATTGCGAAAAACCGGCGCAAAATTCAGTTTTGATTTTTGCTTCGCCTAGCAATTTTAGCGCGTTTGTAGATAAATTTGGCTGGGATAAAAGCTATCAAGCCATCGCTATTGGCGAGACTACGGCGCATTTTATGCGCGAAATTTGCACGCCGATAATCTCAAAAAAAAGTGATATTAGTGCTTGTGTCGCTCTTGCGCGGTCTATAATTTAAGCTTATTTTCATTATAATTCGCGCGCCTGGACGATTTGACAGCGTTATTTTGAGGGTCTAACGCATTTTTAAAAGCGGGAACGTAAAGCTCGTGTGTGACGCGGTCTTGTTTGAGCTATTTTTAGTAAGAGATTGCGACCTAATCTAGTTTTCTAACCGCAGGATTGGCTTTTTTTTAGGCCTATTCTTCTTGCGCATCGGTCGTTTGGGTTTTAAGGAGAATTTTTGAAAATTTTAATAATCGGTAGCGGTGGCAGGGAGTACGCAATCGCTTTAAAATTACTACAAAATAAACACACATTATACTTCGCGCCAGGCAACGGCGCAACTAACAATCTTGGCACAAATTTAGAAATTTCAGATTTTGAGACTTTGGCGACATTTTGTGTAGAAAATAGCGTAAATTTGACAATCGTCGGCCCAGAAGATCCGCTAACAAAAGGTGTTGTAGATGTTTTTAAAAAGCGTGGTTTAGATATTTTTGGACCAAGCGCCGCAGCGGCTAGATTAGAGGGTTCAAAGGTCTATATGAAGGGCTTTTTAGAGCGAAATAATATAAAAACAGCGCGTTTTTTAAGTAGTTCAAATTTAGATGAAATTTCTAAATTTATAGATGGCATTTATGGCAAAATTGTTGTCAAAGCTGACGGGCTTTGCGCTGGAAAAGGCGTGGTTATCGCCTCTAATAAAGATGAGGCAAAATCATTAGCGCATGATATGCTAAGTGGCCAAAGCTTTGGCGAGGCTGGAAAATGTGTCGTCGTAGAGGAATTTTTAGATGGGTTTGAGCTAAGTTTTTTCGCGATTTGTGATGGTGAAAATTTTGTCTCTTTGCCGATAGCGCAAGATCATAAAAAATTAAACGACAACGACGAGGGCCCAAACACAGGCGGAATGGGCGCATACGCACCAAGCCCGCTTGCTGATGAAAATCTTATAAGAAGGGTCGAAAATGAGATTATTTCGCCTACGCTTTGTGGCATGAAGCGCGAAGGTGCGCCATTTTGCGGAGTGCTTTTTGTCGGGCTTATGATTGTAAAAGGTGAGCCTTATGTGCTTGAATATAATGTTCGTTTTGGCGATCCTGAGTGTGAAGTTTTGATGCCGTTGATTGATGGGGATTTGGGAGAAATTTTGTTAAATGCGGCGCGCGGAGAGCTTCGCGAGATAAAATTGCATGATAAATTTGCGGTTGGCGTTGTGATGGCGGGGCAAAATTATCCATATAAATCATCGCCAAAGGCTAAAATTTACGTGGATAAAATCCCGCAAAATACGCACATTTGCTATGCTGGCGTATCTAGCGAAAATGGCGAAATTTTTGCTAGTGGCGGGCGTGCATTGGTTTGTGTTGGCGTGGGCGATACAATTTTGCAGGCTAGAAATTTAGCCTATGAACTTAGTAAAAATGTAAAATTTAGCGGCGCACATTTTAGAAAAGACATCGCCTACCAGGCTCTAAAATAATGCAATTAGCCACAAATTTCCATAGATTTATCGCATTTTTGATTGATGAGTTTTTGATCGGTGTGCTTTTTTGGATAATTTTTTACGATGATTTGCGCGAAATTTCTCAAAATAGCACTCTTATTAATGACTTTGTTAAAGATAAAATTTACTACTACTATGCGCTTATGAGTATGTACCAGATTTTTTTTATACACAAATACGGCACGACGCTTGGAAAAATGGCTCTAAAATTAGAGATTGTTGGCGAAAATGGTGAGAAAATTAGCGCATCACAAATTTGGTTGCGCTCTTTTGTGCGCTTAGTATCTGGGAATTTTTTATATCTTGGTTTTGGTTTAGCGCTATTTACGCAAAAACGACAAACTCTGCACGATTACTTTGCAAAAACTATCATCATTAGGAGAGATGATGCGTAAAAAAATTATTTTACTTTTGATATGTCTAAATTTGGTTCAAGCAAAGGTCCAAAATGTTGAGCTTTTAGCCGATAGAGTTACGCGTGTTGGTGAGATAGTAAATGCAAATGGTAACGTTGTCGCCTATTCGCAGGACTATTTTTTGACCGCAGATCGCGCTGTTTATGATAAAAAAAATGAAATTTTAGAGCTTTTTGGCAACATAAATGCGATAAAAACAAAAACGCAAATTATGCGCACGGACTATTTAAAACTCTACTTAGCGACCGATGGGAGCGAATCAACCACCACATTTTTGATGGATCAAGAGGGGGAAATTTGGAGCCAAAGCAATGAAACTTGCTCTGATTCTAAATATTATCGCTCAAAAGGTTCAATAGTCTCTAGTTGCAACGTGCAAAATCCCGACTGGAAAATTTCATACACAAGCGGAAAGATGAATAAAAAAACTAAATTTATGCATCTTTATAATCCTGTTTTTTATGTTGGGAAAGTGCCTGTGTTGTATCTTCCATATTTTGGATTTCCGACCGATAAGACGCGCAGAAGTGGGCTTTTGATTCCTGAGATTGCCTATCTTAGCGAACAAGGATTATATTATAAACAGCCGATATATTTTGCGCCGATGCAAAGCTGGGATTTAGAATTTGACCCCCAAATTCGCACGCGTCGAGGCGCGGGAGTCTATACGCAGTTTCGTTTTACAGATAGCCCGTATTCATACGGCGAGATAAAAGGTGGCGTTTTTCAAAATAGACAAAAAGCGCAAGAACGGCTTGAGTATAAAAACAGATCTCACCGCGGTTTTGAGGTAAATTACGATCGAAGTAAGCTTGCTGGATATCTATTAAACGGCGATTTTCGCGAAAATTTATGGCTTGATTTTAAATCTATTAATGATCTTGGATATTTTGATTTGATTGAGAAAAAAAGTAGCAACAACGATTCGTTAATTAGCTCAAAATTAAACTATCATGCAACCACTGATGAACACTACGCTGGGCTTTACACAAGATATTACATAGATACAGCCAAATTAAACAGCTACTCAAAATACAAAAATCGTGATACGCTTCAAGAGCTTCCATCGCTTCAATATCACAAATTTACAACTCATCTAATAGTGCCAAATTTAACATATTCTGTTGATGCAAACTACCACAATTACGCGCGCAAAGTAGGCACGCGCGCGGAACAATACGAACTAAATTTACCGCTAAATTTGACTATTCCATTACCTGGCGAATATGCTAGATTAAATTTGGGCGAAAATTTATATTCAACGCGGATAAATTATGGCAGAAATTACGAATTTAAAGATCGAAATTTACTAGAACATAAAAAAGATGACTACATAAATAACTACCATTCTATCGGACTTAGCTCAGATTTAGCCAAGGCTTATGAGAGCTTTTTTCATACAATGGCGTTTAATTTAGATTATATCCATCCAGCGTTTCATCGTGGCGATATTGATGAGCGAATTTTTAAAAAATATGTTTATGATGATTTAAATATCAAAGCACCAAAATCGCGTCTGCAAGATATAAAAGATAATCTTTTTTACGAGGATAATTTTGTTGGAAAATTAAGCAAAGATTACACGCAACGAAACTTAAGCACCAAATTTACACAATATATTTTCGATCAAAATGGTCAAAAGCGTCTGCGCCATAGTGCAAAGATAAAGTATGATTTTGTAGATAAGGAATTTGGAAATTTAGATAACAAAGTAAATTTATATCTTAGCAACGGATTTAGCATCGGCAATAGAATTTCATATTCATTAAAAAGCGACAGCCTAGAAAAATCGCAAACTTACGCTAGCTATTTTAGTGGAGTTATCGGCGCGCAAATTTCTCATAACTACGAGCATGTTAAAAGCTATACTCTAAAAGATATCATTTATGATAAAGAAAACTATCTAAATTTTGGGCTAAATTTTAAACTTCCAGAGTATTTTAATCTATTTAGCGCTATTGAATACGATTTGCAAAACTCATACACGAAAATGTGGCGCGCAGGTATCACAAATAATCGCAAATGTTGGAACTACACGCTCGTATATCAAGAAAACATCGAACCAAAAACAACATCTCGCAACATCGTAGAAAAAGAGAAAAAAGAGCGCGGTTTGTATCTGTTTGTGAATTTTTATCCATTTGGCGGGGTACATTCACACGTTTCTCAAAAAGATGACGAAAGATACAAATGAGCCTTTTTAAAGATAACATAGACGCGGCGCAAAAACTTTTGGATCTTTTGCCAGTTGAAGAAATTTTGGCTAAAAATCCGCTGATCGTTTGCGCTTCTCTTAGTGCGCTAGAAATTTGCGATTTTTTGGCGCAAAAACTTAAAATAGATTATGAAATTTTATTTGTAAAGCAAATTTTTTCCCCGATAAATCCTGAGTGTTTAATCGCGATGGTTAGCGAGACAAAAGACATCGTCATTGTAGAAGAGCTTCGCAAAGCGTTTGATATCACGCTTGATTTTATATATGGCGAGAGTAGCAGGGTTTATGATGAGAAAATTTTAAAAGATCTATATAAATATAGAAAAGGAAAGTTGATAGAAAAACTAAAAGATAGAAATATTTTATTAGTAGATAAGAGTTGCGATAGCGGAATGACAGCACTCATTTGCGCAAAATCGCTGATGAATTTGGGTGTAAAAGAGATTTATTTTGCTGTTCCTGTTATCTCTAAGGACGCGAGTGAAAAAATTGGCGTTTTAATGGATGAAATTTATTGTGTAGAGCGCATGGCAAACTACATTGACGTGGATTATTATTACGAAAACGAAAGCAACAAAAAGATCGATGAAATTTTAAATTCCAGCCCATATTATTTACCTTTTAAGAGACAAGGAGAACAAGATGCAGTGCAAGATTGAGGTCAATAACCATATTGAAATTTTTGATATAGATAAGGTCGCAAAACAAGCCGCCGGCGCAGCGCTTTTGCGTGTGAATAATAGCGTAGTTTTAGCTACCGTGTGCCGTGATGAGACGCCGGCTGATGAGGATTTTTTGCCTTTAACTGTGCAATATATTGAAAAAATGTATGCGGCTGGGCGAATTCCTGGCGGATATGTAAAACGCGAAACAAAGCCAAGCGATGCCGAAACTCTAAGCGCGCGCATTATCGATAGATCGCTTCGTCCGCTATTTCCAAAAGGCTACACATATCCTACGCAAATTGTTGTTTATGTTCTCTCAGCTGATGAAGAGACTGATTTGCAGGTAATTTCGCTAAATGCGGCTTCGATGGCACTTTATCTTAGTGATATTCCTGTTAATGCGCCGGTTTGCGGTGTGAGAATCGGGCGAATAAATGATGAGTTTGTATTAAATCCATCAAATTTGGAGCTTAAAAAAAGTTCACTTGATCTATATTTAGCGGGTGTTAAAGATGAACTTTTGATGATTGAGATGAGGTCGCTTCCTAGCATAAAAAACGGCGTGCAAAATATGAATGAATTTAGTGAAAATTTGATGCTAGAGGCGATAAATTTTGGTGCAGACGCGATTTTACGCCAATCAAACGCCTATGAAGATACATTTAAAAATCTAAAAAAAGCCGATGCAAATTTAGAGTTAAGGGCTGAAATTAGCGATGAAAATTTGGCTAAATTTATCGAGGAAAATTATAGTGATGCTGTAAAATCGGCGATTAATCAAATGGCAAAATCAGAACGCGCAAGTGAGCTAAATAAAATCGCAAAAGAAATTTTTGCAACCGAAATTTCTGCGCAAAACGGCTGGAATCTTGCATTAATCAGCGATGTTTTGGGCAAATTTAAACGCAAAATTATCCGCTCTCAAATCATAAATGAGCGCAAGCGAGCTGATGGTAGAGTGCTTGATGAGGTGCGCCCGATTAGTATTGAGACAAATGTTTTGCCTAATACGCACGGAAGTTGTCTTTTTACGCGCGGACAAACTCAAGCGCTTGTTGTTAGCACGCTTGGTAGCGATAGCGACGCACAGCTTAGCGATAGCTTGACCGATAAAAACGGCATAAACGAAAGATTTATGTTTAATTATAATTTCCCTGGATTTTGTGTTGGCGAGGCTAGTCCGATAAAAGCACCGGGCAGACGCGAATTAGGTCATGGAAATTTGGCAAAACGCGCGCTATATCCTAGCGTGCCGATGAATTGTGATTTTGTTATTCGCACCGTGAGTGAAATTTTAGAGAGTAATGGATCTAGTTCTATGGCTAGTGTTTGTGGCGGGTCGCTTAGTTTGCGTGCAGCTGGTATCAATAGCGTAAAACTTATCGCAGGCGTGGCGATGGGGCTTATTTTTGAGGGCGATAAACATGCGATTTTGACCGATATTATGGGGCTTGAAGACCACGATGGCGATATGGATTTTAAAGTAGCTGGTTCGCGCGATGGCATTACGGCGCTTCAAATGGATATAAAACTTGGTGGAATTAGCGAAGCGATTTTGCGCGAAGCGTTAGAACAGGCAAAGGCTGGTCGCGATCACATTTTAAATTTGATGCAAAAGGCAAACGACGAGATAAAAATCAACTACGACATCTTGCCAAAACTTGAAATTTTCCACGTCGAAAGCGACAAAATTCCTGATATTATCGGGCAGGGCGGTAAAACGATTAAGGAAATTATAGATAGATTTGGCGTTGAAATCGATCTTGATAAAAAGAGTGGCGAGGTAAAAATTTCATCATCAAGCACTGCAAAAGTGATAAATGCAAAAGAGTATATTTTAGAATTACTTAGCAAAGATGGATCAAATTTTAGACGTGGTAGAAAAGAGAATAAGAGCGTAAAATTTGAAATCGGCGAGGAATTTTATGGTGAAGTGAAAAAAAATGCCACTTTTGGAGCGTTTATTTCGTTGCGCGATGGTGTAGATGGGTTATTGCATATTTCTAAAATCAAAATTCCAATGATGGAAGGCGATTTTGTGAAAGTGCGCGTAAGTGATGTAAAAAATGGCAAAATTTCACTAGATTTATCAGAGCAAATTTAAAATAAAGGAGAAAAAATGGAGCTAAAAAAAATATTTTTTCCTATTGGTGGCGGAACGCATTTAGAGGAGCGAATTCGCGGGGCGTTGCTTGTTAATCGCCATTTTGGGACCTATCTTAGTGTTTTAGCTTGTCAATATGATCCTAAAATTTTAGGCGGTGTATTTTATGATGATGTGTTTGATGATAATCAAGACGAATTTATTGCTGAGCGTAAAAAAAATATCGAAATTTTCAAAAAAGTTGCGAATGAGCTTGGTGTAAAAATCAGCAAAGATCAGCACGAAGGAGGTTGCGCTTATTTGCGAAATGCGGCTGGAATTCGCTCTGAGCTTGTTGAAAAATACTCAAAATATTCTGATTTGGTTGTTTGCGCTGTGCCAACTGATGGAAAGATTACCGGCACTTTTCGTGCATCTGTGATGAGTAGTGGCAAGCCTTGCATTGTTATCCCGCGTGTTTTAGAGGAGTTTAAAACAGATCGAATTTTGCTTACACTATCTGGTTCGCCTGCAAATTCTCGCGCTCTTACGCGCTGGATTACTGTACTAAAAACAGCGCGCGAGGTCCATTGTATAAGCTCAATCCACCATCTTCAAGAGAGCGAAGCAGAGACAAAAGGGCGAATTATCAACTATCTTGATCTACATGATATTCAAATTTCTAGCTTTAAAACGTTGCCAATTGAGGGTAAAATCCCTGGCGAAATGCTTGTTAATGAGAGTGTTTGCGGTAAATTTGATGTGATGATTACTGGACTTGATATGGAAAATCATCTAAAAGAAATTTTGGTTGGAGGAATCTCAAAAGAGCTTTTGCAACGCACAAAAATTCCGCTTTTGGTATGAATTTTAGGCTGTATTTACGGCCTAAAATTTGCCTTCTTTCTTAAAAATTACTTATTCAATTCATTTAACTTTAAAAAAATAAATTTTTGTAAATTTAAAATGTTATAATCGCGCCCATCTCATCAATTTTAATAGGAGAATTTAATGGAAGTTAGCGATAAAAGTAGAGTTAAAAGCGAAATTTATCTTTCTAAAATAGTAAAAGCAGACGATATTGTCAAGCTGATTAAAGATGGTGATACGATCGGTTTTAGTGGTTTTGTTGGCTCTGGAATTCCGCTTGTTGTGCCAAAAGCGCTTGCAAATCGCGCAGAAGAGTTGCATAAAAATGGCGAGAAATTTCAGATTAGTGTTTTTACGGGTGCTTCGACTGATGTTGATTTAGACGGGGCTTTGGCTGGTGCTAATGCTGTTAAATTTCGCACGCCGTTTTCTACAGATAAAACAATGCGCACAAGGATAAATTCCGGCGAGACTGCCTATTTGGATGTGCATCTTTCAAGCCTTGCGCCGCAAGTTCGCGCTGGTTTTTTTGGCAAAATGGACTTTGCTGTTATTGAAATTTCAGGTATTAGGGAAAATGGAGAGCTTATCCCTTCGACATCTGTTGGTAATAATCAAGCTTGGTTAGATTGCGCGCAGCACGTGATTTTGGAGTTAAATACACATCAGCCATTGGAGTTAGAGGGATTTCATGATGTGTTTGTAAATCCGCTTCCGCCATTTTCAAAGCCGATTCCACTAACTCATCCTGGTGATCGCATCGGTTCGCCTTATCTTCATGTAGATCCCGCAAAAGTCGTCGGCGTGGTGCTTAGCTCGACAGAAGATAGATTAAATCACTTTACGCCACTTGATGAAATTTCAATAGCGATTGGCGATAATGTTGTGAAATTTTTAAAAGCCGAAGAGGAGGCTGGTCGTTTGCCAAAAGATACATTGCTACCTTTACAAAGTGGTATCGGAAATGTCGCAAATGCTGTTTTGGCGGGGCTTTCGCGCGCCGGATATAAAAATTTAGAGTGCTATTCAGAGGTTATTCAAGATGGAATGCTTGATTTAATCAAAGATGGCACCGTTAAATTAGCTAGCGCGGCGGCACTTTCGCTTAGCCCTGTTGCTGTTGGCGAATTTCGTGAGAATGTGAAATTTTATCGCGAACATATTGTTTTGCGTCCGCAAGAAATTTCAAACAGCCCAGAGCTAATCCGCCGTCTTGGCGTCATCGCGATGAATGGAATGCTAGAAGTTGATATTTATGGAAATGTAAATTCTACCAACGTAATGGGCACGCAAATGATGAATGGTATCGGTGGATCTGGTGATTTTGCACGAAACGGATATATTTCGATATTTTTAACGCCTTCAACAGCAAAAGACGGCGCGATTAGCTCGATTGTTCCTTTTGTAAGCCATGTAGATCACACAGAACATGATACTATGGTGATTGTAACAGAGTATGGGTATGCTGATCTGCGCGGATGTTCGCCAAGAGAGCGTGCAAAAAGAATGATCGCCATTGCTCATCCTGATTATAAAGAAGCGTTGCAAGACTACTTTGATAGAGCAAATTCGGGTGAAAAAGCGGGGCATACGCCACATATTTTGAGTGAAGCGTTGAGCTGGCATGATAAATTTAATGAAACAAAGACTATGAAAAAGCAATAATTTTCGCAAAATTGTAAATTTTATACAAAACACTAAACTTTCGTGAGATATTTACCTGCTATTTTGTGGGTGAATATCTTTAAAATCTCTATAAACTCTTAAAAAATTTGAATATATTTTAAAAAATCGTCTATTTTTTGTATTTTTCCCCCAATCTTTCAGCTTAATTTAAGCATTGCATGTATATAATTCCAGCTCACGATTTGAGACA
>CAUUFG010000009.1:0-27446 GCA_963544335.1 uncultured Campylobacter sp. | reverse complement strand
AGCGCAAAATTCCTAATTTTGAGGCCACAAGTTCGAATCTTGTCGGGGACACCATTTTGCTTTCTCTTGTCAACTTTTTCATTTCTAAAATAGCCTTAAAATGTGACTTTGTTTTGCATTTTGCTTCTAATTTTATAGTATTTTCCGTTTAATTAATTAAGTTAAAGGAATAAAAATAGCTAATAAATCGCACAGTAGCTTTATGAACAGGCATACAAAGAGAATCAAAAATCAAAAAATTTATTATAAAGTAGCTGACAAGCCAAAATAGCTCCATATATAGAGTTAATTCAAATGGTAATAAACACTTTTTGTGGTTGCAAGCTTAAACAAATGCAGTTAAAACTATTCTAAACTACCTCGCATTGAAAAGAGATGCTTTACAAGAAGTTGGTTTAAAATTTAAAAGCTTTTAAACTTTCAATTATATGGAATTAAGCCTTATCAAATCATTTTTTGACACTATTTTATTAACACCAAATTTAAAAGCAAAAAAGATCAAGGATATTCTTGAATATATTCATTTAAACCACAAATCGGCCAATCGCGACAAAACAAATTTAAGCCAAATCCAACAAATCAAACCCAAAAAACAAAAGCACTTTTTGAAAATTTACAATGCAAAAATAAAAGCTTTTTAAAATTTCAATTGCACTCGCTGTGCAAACACAGATAAACTCACAAAAATGACGAATTTCTAAAATTAATAGCTTTTATTTTCCATTTAAACAGCTAAATTTTTTGTGGCAAAAGTTAAAAGACGAGCGAGAAATTTGAATTAAAACAATGATAATTTAATATCTGAAAAGTTGTGCGCATTGATTTTTGGTGACTAAGAAGTAAGCAAAATTATCTAAATGGGAAGTTTTTGGAAGAGTTTGAGCAACTAAAATGAGCCAAATTTGTGAGTTTTTCTTTGTAAGCTTAGACAATTAAAATTGCGCGGCAAAGATAAATTTAAAGAGTAATTCAAGCTTTAAAGAGCTCGCGCGTTAAATTAGTTACAAGAAAAACTTCAAAACGTCTATTAATTGCATCAATTTTGAAAGAAATATCTAAAAATCAAAGAAAAAATCGGATCAAATTTACTTTAAATGTGCGTTTACAAAACTGATGCATTTAAATAAATATTTGCAAAACGGGCAATAGCAAGCTAAGCCATAGTTGCTACAGGTGTTTGTTTATAAAGCTTAGATATTTAAAAAATGATTGTTCGCAAATGTTTAACTAGAACTCTAAATTAGCGCCAAAATTAGCCAAATTTGCACGCAAAAATTAAAGCACAAGTTCATATAAATTTGTAAAATACCTCCCGTCAAAAGGAGATATTTTACAAGAGCCTTCAAAACTTCTTAAAAAATATTAAACCTTATTAAATCCTTTTTTGACACTATTTTATTAACGCGGTATAGAAATTATGTTTTTAAGACAGCTTGTAAGATTTGCGTTAAAAAGCTCAAGTTTGTTTAAAAATCCCAAGCTCAGCAACCTGATTACAAGTAAGAATAAAAGCTAAGAATAAAAGGATAAAAAATTAAATGTCAAGAATTTTATTGGTGTAGATATCTTACAATCTGTGCCCAAAAATATTTGCTTCCAATGCACCAAATCTTTATTATTTAGTATATTTTGCCAAAGCCTCCAGTGTAATCAAATTTCACTATACAAAATTTCCTTTAGCATTGATGTGTTCTTTATTTCAACATCTCTTTTCATACCAAGATTTTTTAACCCAAGCAAAACCATTTTGAAAATTCTAAGCTTTGCAATCTATAACCAACTTGCCATTGGTATTTATATCCCCCCCCATTTGCCGTATTTTCAAATATAATTAAGTCTTTTTGAAAGGCTCCAACACAATCAAAATCACCAGATATTTTTATGCTGTTTTTATATCTATTATAAAGCACAAATTTCCCTTGGTGTTAATGCCTTTTACTCATTGTGTTTTTTAACGCTAACAGAGTTAAATTTACATTGTCGTTAGATAAATTTACACCGCGAACGCGTAAAATTTATCTAGTTTTTGTAGGTTGAAATTGGAGCTAAATTTCTTTTAAATACTCTTGCAAGCTTTTTACTTCGAGTGCGTCTTGTATCGAATTTATCGCGCTTACCGCCACTTTGGCTGAGTTTAAATTTGTAAAATATGGCACGCCAAGTCGCGCTACGATTTGACGGATTATCGCCCCATCTGCGCCGTTTGATTTATTATCGCTCGTGTTTATCGCTAGTGCTATTTCGCCGTTTTTGAGTGCGTCTTCGATATTTGGACGTCCTTCGCT
Organism: uncultured Campylobacter sp.; assembly: GCA_963544335.1. Lineage (GTDB taxonomy): Bacteria > Campylobacterota > Campylobacteria > Campylobacterales > Campylobacteraceae > Campylobacter_B. Next base: position 25,161 of record CAUUFG010000009.1, on the reverse strand, counting down.
GATTTTATAGACCATTTCGCACGCTACATTTGCGCTTTTTAATGCGTTAAAAGTCCCTGCGGTGGCAATGATTTTAAAGCCCAAATTTGCAAATTTGCGCGCCAAATTTACCCCGCGCGACTTGTCGCCATCACAAAGGCTAATAAATACATTTCCGCTAGTTGGTAGCTCGTTTTTGGCTGCGATTTGACTCTTTACAAAGCTCTTTTCAAATGTATCGCTTATGCCCATGACTTCGCCTGTTGATTTCATCTCAGGACCTAAAAGTAGATCTGCGCCTGGTAGTTTATTAAATGGAAATACGCTCTCTTTTACGCAGATTTTTTTGCCGATTTTGGCTTTGTAGATGCCGTTTTGGCAGGTTAATACGCCAAATTTGTCATAAAATTTGAGCGCTTCTAATAAAATTCCGTCTGATTTTTCATTTAAATTTCTCCACATTACGCGCGTTGCAACCTTTGCTAGAGGCATTCCTGTGGCTTTGCTGACAAATGGCACGGTGCGAGATGCGCGCGGATTTACTTCAATAATGTAAATTTCTCCCGAAAATATCGCAAACTGAATATTCATCAAACCAACGACACCCAAATTTAGCGCGATTTGTTTTGTGGCGTTTTCGATTTTATCGGTTAAATCTGTGCTTAGATTAAGTGGTGGCAAGATACTTGCGCTATCTCCGCTGTGGATGCCGGCTTCTTCTATATGCTCCATAATTGCGCCAATATATACATCGCGCCCATCGCTAATCGCATCAACGTCAAGTTCAAGCGCGTTTTGTAAAAATTTATCTAACAAAACGGGCGAATTGTTGCTAACTTGCACCGCCTCTTTCATGTATGTGCGTAGCTCAGCATCGCTATTTACGATACGCATCGCTCGTCCGCCAAGCACGTAACTAGGGCGCACAAGCACCGGATAACCAATCAAATTTGCCTTTAAAATCGCTTCATCTTCGCTTGTTGCTGTATCGTTTTTAGGCTGTTTTATTCCTAAATTTGAGATAAATTTGCTAAATTTGGCACGATCTTCTGCGACATCGATGACTCTTGCACTTGTGCCGATTATTTTCGCGCCGATCATCGAAATTCGCTTTGCAAATTTTAGCGGTGTTTGTCCACCAAAATGCACGATAACGCCAGCTGGATTTTCATGCTCTATTACGGCGCGCAAACGCTCAAAATCGATCGGCTCAAAATACAAAATATCGCTCGTGTCATAATCTGTGCTGATTGTCTCTGGGTTGCAATTATACATGATGCTTTTTATGCCTAAATCGCGCAATGCATAGCTAGCATGCACGCAACAATAATCAAACTCTATCCCCTGTCCGATGCGGTTTGGTCCGCCGCCTATGATTAGCACTTTTTTTGCGTCGGTGGTGTTTGTTTGCTCTTTTAAATCGCCCAAATTTGAGACATTTATGCAGCTATAAAGATACGGCGTGAGCGCCATGAATTCGCCCGCGCACGTATCGACCTCGCAATATTCGTGCGTGATTTTTAAATTTGAACGTGCGTAAAAGACGTCGTTTTGGCTTAGCTCTAGGTTGTCTTTTTCGTTGATTAATTTCGCGATCATCTTGTCGCTAAATCCGTAAGTTTTCGCCTCGCGCATTAAATTTGCGTCGTTTAAAATATCCATATCTATGCGCGATTCAAATTCTACAATCTCGCGAATTTCATTTAAAAACCAGCGGTCAATTTTGCTGTATTGATAAATTTCTTCTAAATTTAACCCATCGCGAAACGCCTGCGCGATCTGTAAAATTCGCTTTTCGTTTCCGTTGCGAAGTCCGTAAATCAGCTCATTTTTACTCAAATTTAACCGCTCAAATCCGCCGTAATTTCTCTCTAAACTACAAAGTGCTTTTTGAATGCTCTCTTTAAATGTGCGCCCAATTGCCATAACTTCGCCCACAGATTTCATCGCTGTGCCTAAATTTGGATTAGCGCCCGGGAATTTTTCAAATGTAAAGCGCGGAATTTTTGTAACAATATAATCAATCGCAGGTTCAAAAGATGCTGGCGTGCCTGTGATGTCGTTTTTAATCTCATCTAGGCTAAAGCCGACCGCAAGCATTGTCGCTACTTTGGCGATAGGATAGCCTGTTGCTTTACTAGCCAAAGCCGAACTTCGCGAAACGCGTGGATTCATCTCGATAACCGTCATGCGCCCATTCTTTGGATTGATTGCAAATTGCACGTTGCTTCCGCCAGTATCTACGCCAATCTCGCGCAATATCGCAAAAGACGCGTCGCGCATTCGCTGATACTCTTTATCGGTAAGGGTAAGCGCAGGTGCAATCGTGATAGAATCGCCAGTATGCACGCCCATAGGATCTAAATTTTCAATAGAACAGATTATGATGCAGTTATCTTTATTATCGCGGATAACCTCCATCTCATACTCTTTCCAGCCAAGCAGACTCTCTTCTATTAAAATTTCATTCACAGGGCTAATTTCGATGCCATTTTGCGCGATCTGTTTGAATTCGTCCATATTGTAAGCCACACCAGAGCCTGCGCCGCCTAGCGTAAAAGATGCGCGAATTATGAGCGGAAAGCCGATCTCATTTGCAGCAGTGATCGCTTCATCGAGTGTATTTGCGTAGGCTGATTTTGGCAAATCCATGCCGATTTTTAACATCGCTTTTTTAAACTCTTGTCTATCTTCGCCTTTTTTGATCGCTTCTGGGTTTGCGCCGATAAATTTAACATCGCCAAGCTCACCACTCTCATAAATTTCCATCGCCGCGTTTAATGCTACTTGACCGCCCATTGTAGGTAGCACAGCATCTACTTTTTCACGTTTTATAATGCGCAAAATGCTCTCTTTTGTGATTGGCTCAATGTAGGTTGCATCGGCAAATTCTGGATCGCTCATGATGGTCGCTGGGTTTGAGTTGATTAGCACGACGCGGTAACCTAGACTTTTTAATGTTTTTACGGCTTGTGTTCCGCTATAATCAAATTCGCACGCTTGACCGATGATGATCGGGCCACTTCCGATTAATAAAATTGTCTTTAAATCTGTTCTTTTTGGCATTATTTATCCTTTGTGATGACATACAAAAACGCCGGTAAATTTACGCTAGTTTTTGGCGCGATAACGGCACTTTTGTATAAATTTTCATCAACTACTTTTGTTACGACGCCTACACCAATTCCTGCGAAAAATATGTCGTCTAATCCGCTAGTAAAGACCTCATCACCGATCTTTGGAACAAGATGGCTTGGGATAAATTTGACGATTAAATTCTCTCCATCGCCTGTTGCGTAGCCTGGGATTTTGTCTTTGCCGACATAGACTGAGATTAGCGATTTTTCGTCGTGCTGTAAGATGGCGCGCGGTAGTCCTTTTTCTTGCGAGACGATGCCGATTGTGTAGCCGTCTTTGATTAATCCGTAAATTTTATCTGGGTTAAAGCCGTCAAATTTGATCCAAAATTTGTTGTAATCGTGGGGTTTTACGTATGAGATCGCGCGTACTAATTTTACATCGGGTTCAAATTTTGATGAGTTTTTATCGGATAAAATTTGATCTAATTCGTGCGCGAAAGTTCCTAATAAAACGCCTGATTTTCGAAGTTCGGCGTTTTCTTTGCGCAAAGCTTTGATAGTGGCTGTTTGGTTTAAATGGTTGTTTATGAAATTTGTAAAATAGTCTTTTGTTTCGTAGAATTTGGTCGCTGTTTCGTTTGCGCTTAATACAAAAAATCGGTTAATTTTATCGCCAAATACGAGCGAAATGGCGGATAAAACTACGATTAAAAAGAGTGCTTTAAATTTATTCATCAGATAAATTTTTGAAAATCATCGGATCTTTTAGTGCGATTCCTGTTCCGTTTGCAACCGCTAAAAGTGGCTCATCGGCGACATAAACAGGGAGTTTTACATAATCTGATAGATATTTATCTAATCCGCGAATCAAAGCTCCGCCCCCAGTTAGCGCGACGCCATTTTCTACGATATCGGCTGCTAGCTGAGGCGGCATAATTTCAAGCGTGGCTTTAAGGGCGTCCGCGATCTCTTTTAGTGGTTCGCGCATCGCTTCGCGCACATCTTCGCTTGTGAGCTCTATTTTGCTAAGCAAACCGCCGATTTGATCGCGCCCCTTAACGCACATCGTAAGCTCTTTGTCTAGTTGGATCGCCGTGCCGATTTGCACTTTGATATCTTCGCCGACGCGTTCGCCGATTAAGAGATTGTATTTATCTTTTACGTAATTTACAATACTTGCGTCTATTTTATCTCCAGCAGTGCGGACTGACTTTGAGATAACTAAACCGCCAAGCGAGATGACGCCAATTTCTGTTGTGCCACCGCCAATATCGACAACAAGGCTACCTTTGGGCTCACTAACAGGAAGTCCAGCGCCAATTGCCGCCGCCATCGGCTCTTCTATTAGTTTTACCACACGTGCACCCGCTATTAGTGCACTCTCTTTTACTGCCTTTTTTTCTACTTGCGTTAATCCGTAGGGAACGGAGATTAAAATCCGTGGGCGAATGAAATTTTTGCGTTTGTGAGTCTTTTCTATAAAATATCGAATCATCTTTTCAGTCATATCAAAATCAGCTATTACGCCATCTTTCATCGGACGAATCGCACGAATATCGCCCGGGGTTTTGCCGACCATCTCTTTTGCCTCTTTGCCGACGGCTAAAATTTTCTCTTTATATCTTTCATTTTGCACTGCGACGACGCTTGGTTCGTTTATTATGATACCTTTATCGCGCACCAAAACGAGCGTATTTGCTGTGCCTAAATCTATTCCCATATCGCTAGAAAATAGCCCTAAAATCGAATCAATTAACATCAAATTTCCTTTTGTTTATGCGCTCTGTTTTATTAAAATCGGTTTGGCTTTATTTACCACTACATCTTTGTTAATAATCACTTCGTAACCGTGAAGTTCAGGTAGTTCATACATAATATCTAGCATAATCTCTTCCATTATGCTACGAAGTCCGCGCGCACCTGTTTTGCGTTTGATAGCTAAAGATGCGACCTCTTTTAATGCGTCATCTTCAAATTTTAGATTTACGCCATCTAACTCAAAAATCTTTTCATATTGTTTTAAAAGTGAGTTTTTTGGTTTTGTTAAAATTTCTATCATGCTCTCTAAATTTAGCTCATTTAGTGTTGCTACAACATGCAAACGCCCGATAAGCTCAGGGATAATTCCAAAATGTACTAAATCATCAGGCTCAACTAATCGGAGCAAATTTTGCTCTTTTGATTTTGTACGTTTTTCGTGCGTAAAACCTAAGACGTTTTCGCCCATTCTGCGGTCAATTATCTCGCTAAGCCCGTCAAATGCACCACCGCAAACAAATAGAATATTTTTCGTATCAATTTGAATAAAATCTTGATTTGGGTGTTTTCTGCCACCTTTTGGCGGGACATTTACAAGGCTTCCTTCAATTATTTTTAGCAACGCTTGTTGCACGCCCTCGCCACTAACATCACGCGTAATAGATCGGTTTTCGCTCATTCTTGCTATTTTATCTATTTCATCGATGAAAACTATACCTTTTTGTGCGCGTTTTACGTCGCCATCGCTTGCTTGCAAAAGCCTTGTGAGAATATTTTCTACATCTTCGCCAACATATCCTGCCTCTGTTAAGCTTGTCGCATCACAAATCGCAATCGGAACATCTAAAAATTTAGCCAAAGTCTGCGCCATTAATGTCTTTCCGCTACCTGTTGGGCCAATTAGCAATATATTTGATTTTGTGATCTCTACATCATCATCGCTAAGCTGTTTAAAAACGCGCTTGTAGTGGTTATAAACGCCGACGCTAAAGGCTATTTTGGCGCGATCTTGCCCGATAACATAGCTATCTAAAACAGCTTTTAGCTCTTTTGGAGTTATATTTTTTACTTTTGTCTCATCAAATTTAGAATTTTCTTCATCAATCTCTTCAAATTCGTCGCCAAAAAGCACAGAATATCCATGCTCAATACAGTGTTCGCAGATGAATGCTGTCTCGTTTTCGTTTGGGAAAATTCTTGTTGTGCTATCTTCTGGTCTGCCACAAAAACTACATATTTTTTTCATTAAATTTTGCCTTTATCAGTAGGAATTCCTCTTGTCGTAGCAAGAATAAATTCGCACATTTTTTTTACATTTTCATCGTTAGTATTTGCGCCTAAAATTTCGGCGTTTTCTTTTATATTTGTGTTTTTATCAAATAAAATTTTATATGCTGATTTGATAACATCTATCTTTTGGGTGTCAAATCTACGTCTAAGACCTACCAAATTTAAGCTGCGAATATATGCGCGGTTGCCCTCAGCCAAGCAAAACGGCACGACATCTTGACTAAGCGCGCTAGCACCAGCTATCATGCAACTTTCGCCAATTCGCACAAACTGATGCACAGGAGTTAGCCCGCCAACAACAGCGTAATCGCCCATTTGCACGTGTCCTGCTAGGGTTGCATTGTTTGCTAAAATGATATTATCGCCCAAAATGCAATCATGCGCGATATGACAATATGCCATCATAAATAAATTTCGCCCAATGCGTGTAAATCCATCGCCCTTGTGCGAACCGCTAGAGATCGTGCAAAACTCGTGGATAACGGCATTTTCGCCGATAATTAGCCCAGTTTTTTCGCCACGCTCAAAGCTCATATCTTGCGGGATTTCGCCCACAATCGCATAAGAAAAAATTTGAGAATTTGCGCCGATTGTTGTATCGCCAATAATCCTAGCACCCTGTTTTATCGTGCAGTTTGCACCGATTTTTGCATCACTGCTTATATATGCGTAGGGCTCTATTATCGTATTTTCGCCAATAATCGCACCATCTTCGATGATCGCTGTGTGGTGAAAATTTGCCATTTATTTATCCATAATCATCGCTTGAAGTTCGGCTTGTGCTGCCAATTTACCATCAACATAAGCTTCGCCATTTAGCACCCAAATTCGCCCACGATGTTTAATCACGCTGATTTTATACTCTAATCTATCGCCAGGGCGCACCGGAATGCGGAATTTGGCTTTATCAATACTCATAAAATAGACAACTTTATCAATTAAATCCTCGCCATTCATGCTTTTAAACGCTAAAACCCCGCCAGCTTGTGCCATGCCCTCGATTATCATTACGCCAGGATATATCGGGTGATCTGGAAAGTGCCCTTGGAAAATATGCTCGGCGATTGTTACGTTTTTATAGGCTGTGATTGTCTCGTTTGGCACTATTTCTACGACGCGGTCTATGAGTAAAAATGGGTATCTGTGGGGTAAAATTTGCATTATTTCATTAACATCTAACATTAAAATTTCCTTTGAATTTCACTTTAAAAAATCGCGCAATACTATCAAAATGTTACTAAAATTTCCCTAACATCTAAAAAAATATCACTTTTTGCTTCGAAAATATATCGCCCAGCGCAAATCTCATCAATAATGATTATCGGCGAAAATCCTTGCGCGAATTCGTCTGAATTTAAAAGCAAATTTCGCGCACGAATTTGCGCTTTTATTTCGGGTGGATTAGAGCAAATTTCGTTTATATTTTTATATGAAAATCCGCAAATTTGATTAAATTTATTAAGAGAGAAAAGCTTAATCTCCTCTTTTTGTGAAATAAATTCATCGCAGTTTTTGGTTATATCAAATTTGGCTTTTTCGCGCTTAAAATGCGAATTATAAAGCCAAAAAGAGGGCAGAGTTTTTGTGTTTAATTGCGCTTGTTGTTTGCAAATTTTTCCGTCTTTTTCGGATGCTAGTTTTTCATAAACCACGCGCGCAAAAAGCAGACGATAATTTATAAATTTATCCCGATAAATTTCATACTTTTCTTTGTTCTCATCGCATTTTGCAGCGCGCTCATACAAAGATAATCTCTCCTCAATAGATGCTGGTAAAACTTCGCGCGAAAGTGGCGAAATGAGCTCATAAATTTGCCCTGCATTGAAATTTTGCGCTGAGTTTTGTCTATCAAATTTGGCTTGATTTTCTGTGTCAAATTTCATCAAATTTCCGCGTGAGTTTTGCAATCCAAAAACACAACCGCAATAGTTTTGATGATAGAGTTTTTCATCTTTTGCCAAAGCAAATTGCGCCCCAGTTCCGCCATTTTTACGAAAATCCGGAGCGATAAAATCTATTTCAAATTTTTTGCTAAGTTCGCTCATGACCAAATTTAGCTGATCAAAAGATTTTTTCGGGCTCATTAAAAGCGTTGTTGTGACGCACTTTTCGCCTAAATTTTTTGCTAATTTAAACGTCTTTTCAAGCCTAAATTCAAAACATTTTAAACATCTTGCGCCCTTTTCTGGCTCATTTTCTAATCCGCGTGTGATCTCAAACCACGCGTCAATGTCGTATTCGCCTGCGATTATTTCGATGCCCAGCTTGCGCGCGTTGCGCTTTACGTCGTTTAATCTAAGGCAAAACTCGCCATAAGGGTGAATGTTTGGATCATAAAAAAAGCCGACGATCTTTTCATTTGGATAGATTTGGCGCAAACGTGTTAAAAAATATGCGCTATCTACGCTACAACAAATTTGAACTAGCAAATTTCACTCTTTATTTGCATCATCAAATACTTTTTGTGCGTGACCTGCGGCTTTTACGCTTTTGTAAATTTTAGAAATTTTGCCCGTTTTATCGATAATAAATGTAGATCTTACGATGCCTAAATATTCGCGCCCGTAATTTTTGCGCACTTGATAGACGCCATAGAGCTTGGCGACCTCTTTATTTTCGTCGCTTAATAAAATATGTTTTAGTCCAAATTTCTCGCTAAATTTTGCATGTGAAGTGGTGCTATCTGGGCTTATTCCAATAACCGCAAAATCTCGCGCGATAAAATTTGCGTAAATATCGCTAAATTCGCACGCTTCTTTTGTGCAACCTGGCGTGTTATCTTTTGGATAAAAATACAAAACGACATTTTTACCAATAAAATCACTCAAATTTATCGCTACGCCATCGCTGTTTTGCAGCGTAAAATTTGGCGCTTTATCGCCTACTTTGAGCGTAATTTTTCTCTCTAAATCTTCTTTGTTAAATTCCATTTTATTCTCCTTTTTTGATATCTTCGACGCTTTTTCCGCCAAAATAGAAGTTTGAACCAGCGATCTCTTCAAAAATCACGACGATTCGCTCATTTGCTTTTCCTAGTTCATTTACGAAAATTTCACTGATTTGCTTGGCGATTTTATCTTGTTTTTCTTTGCTTGGTAGCGGCGCGGTGGCTTTTATGTTTATTAAAGGCATATTTTCTCCTTGATTAAAATTTCGTGATTATATCAAGTTTTTTTTGGTAAAATAGCCCATTTTTTACCAAAAGAAAGGATATAAAATGGCAAAAATCAAAGAGGCGAAAAAAATTTGGATGGATGGAAAGCTAATTGATTGGAATGATGCTAAAATTCACGTCTTAACACACTCTTTACACTACGGAAATGCTGTATTTGAGGGCATTCGTGCATATCAAACAAAAAAAGGTTTGGCTGTATTTAGACTAGATGAACACACAAAAAGACTTTATAATTCGGCAAAATCTTGCTTGATAGATATTCCTTTTTCTTACGATGAGTTATTTAATGCGCAAATTGAGCTTTTAAAAGCAAATGATTTTAAAGATACGGTCTATTTGCGTCCGATTGTTTGGTTTGGCTATGGCTCAATGGGCGTTAGCGCAAAAGAGTCTCCTGTAAATGTCGCGCTTGTTGCGTGGGAATGGGGCGCATATATGGGCGATGAGGCTTTAGAAAATGGCATAAAAGTAAAAATCACATCTTGGATGAAAAATCCACCAACATCAATGATGAGCAAAGCAAAAGCTAGTGCAAACTATTTTAACTCACAAATGGCAAATCACGAAGCGATCACTTGCGGATATGATGAGGCGTTGCTTTTAGATCAAAATGGCTTTATCGCAGAAGGCTCTGGCGAGTGCTTTTTTATTGTGCGCGATGGCACGTTGATTACGCCTGAAAATGATACGAGCTTGGAGAGTATTACGCAAAAAACTATTATAGAAATTGCGCACGATTTAGGCTATAAAGTATCGCGCCACCGTATTACACGCGATGAGGCGTATTTAGCTGATGAGTCGTTTTTTACAGGCACAGCGGCTGAGGTTACGCCGATTACGAATATTGACGGACGCATTATAGGTAGCGGAAAGATGGGTGAGATCACGTCGCACTTGCAACATGTCTATTTCGCAGCAGTTCGCGCTGAAAATCCAAAATATGAACACTATTTAACTTTTGTAAAATAAGGAAAGATATGCCAGCAGATTTAAACGATTATTTTAATAAAAACAAAAAAAACGATAAAAACGACAACAAAAATGGTCAAAATATGCCAAATTTTGACCTAAAAATGCCAAATTTTAACGGATTTGGCAAATTTGGCGGAGTGATATATTTTTTTATTTTCGTCATTTTAATCTTGTTTGTAACAAAGCCATTTGTAATCATAAACTCAGGCGAAGTAGGCATCAAGTCAAATTTGGGTAAATTTCAACCAGAGCCATTAGACCCAGGATTTCATATATTTGTGCCTTTTATTCAAAAAGTATATATAGTAGATACAAAAGTCCGAATGATAGATTATACATCTGGAAACGACAATGAGACTTTCACGCAAAATTCTGGAATTTTACGTAAAGATTCGATCGCTGTGATGGATGCTAGAAATTTACCTGTAAATATCGATTTATCGGTGCAATATAAATTAAACGAAAAAACCGCGCCACTTACGATCGCTGAATATGGTCCAACTTGGGAGAGTAAAATCGTCGATCGCGTCGTTTTAGATGTTGTAAAAAGCATAATCGGAAAATACACAGCTGAAAATTTGCCAACCAAACGTAATGAGATCGCAAATGCAATAAACGAAGATATTTCAGCCAAAATCAACGCGCTAGATAATAAACCTGTCGATTTGCAAACCGTGCAACTTCGCGATATTATCCTATCAAACAACATAAAAGAGCAAATTGAGCGCGTCCAAATCGCAAAACAAGAGGCTGAGCGCACAAAATATGAGGTTGAACGCGCAAATCAAGAGGCGCTTAAAAAAGCTGCGATCGCAGAAGGAACCGCCAAAGCGATAAAAATCGAAGCACAAGGAAAAGCGCAAGCGATCCTAATCGAAGCAAACGCGACAGCCATTGCAAACAAAGAGATAGCTCGTTCGCTTGATTCAAATTTGCTAAATTTAAAGCAGATCGAAACACAGGGCAAATTTAATGAAGCTTTGCGCGAAAACAAAGACGCTAAAATTTTCCTAACCCCTGGTGGCGCGGTGCCTAATATCTGGGTTGATACCAAAGACAAAGTCAAACAAAGCGCGATAAATGATTAAAATCGATTGGGAAAAATGCGGCGGATTAATCCCTGCAATAATCACCGACGCAAAAGATAACTCCGTTTTGATGCTTGCTTATATGAACGAAGAGGCGTTAAATTTGAGTTTGCAAACTGGATTTGCGCACTATTTTTCGCGCTCTAAAAATCGCATCTGGAAAAAGGGCGAAGAGAGCGGAAATGTCCAAAAAATCGAGCGCGTGATGGTCGATTGCGATAACGATACACTTTTGATTTACGTTTATCAAAATGGTAGCGCGTGTCACACGGGTGCTAAAAGTTGCTTTTTTAAAGAGATTAAATTTGATGGCAAAATTAAGTCAAACATTGATGAAAATGCCAAAAATTTGCGCCCAAAATATGATGTTTTAGATGAAATTTACCACTTGATTTTAGATAGAAAGCTAAACGCCGACCGGCAAAATTCATACGTAGCAAAGCTGTTTAGCAAAGGCGAAAACGCTATTTTAAAGAAAATTTGTGAAGAGGCGGGCGAGTTTGCTTTTGCCTGTAAGGATTTGAGCGAATTTGAAAAAATGGCGAAATTTAGTAGTGAAATTTGTGGAAATTTAGATACAAATTTAATCAAACAGCAAAGCGCGAATTTAGATGAAATTTCTAGCGCAAATTTAGACGCGTCGCAAAATTCACAAACTTTTGCGCGCGGGGCAAATTTGACTAAGTTTCATAGCGAATTTGATCCGCAAAAATTTGGCGAACATATAAAAGGTGACCCAAAATATGATGTCGTTTATGAGTGCGCGGATCTGATTTTTCACGCGCTTGTCGCTCTTGCTGGGCACAACATCTCGCCAAAGCAAATTTTAGATGAGCTTATCCGTCGCGAAGGAATAAGTGGAATCACCGAAAAAAATTCACGCAAAAATTAATTTTTGAGTTTGAAATTTAGTCTAATTTAAAGCCAAATTTTAGGCTAAATTTTCTAGTGCAACTACAAAATTTGTTTTAAATCTCTTTGAAAATTTTTGCATTTAAAATTTAATCATTTTGTAAAATCGATCTCATTTTTAATTGCTAATCAAAGTTAAAAAGCCATTATTTTTACTGCATAAAAATCGTTTTTTTTTTTTTTTTGTTTAAAAAGCTTGAAAACTTAAAATAAAATTTATCTTTTATTCATTATCATTAGCGCGATGAAATTTTGAATTTCATTAGAAAAATATGAAAAGGGTAAAAATGAAAAAGACAATCAGTGTTTTATTTCTAACAAGTGTCTGCTTTGGAGCAAATTTGGCAGATATTCAAAAAGACAAAGTCATCAAAATAGGTGTGCGTATGGACCAAATTCCATTTTCAGCTATGAAAGATGGCAATTTTGAGGGCTTTGAGGTTAAACTTGGTGAGGCTGTTGCGAAAAAGATTGCCGGCAATGATGTGAAAATAGAGTTAATCGGTGTAAATGCAAAAGATAGAATTCCATTTTTGCAAGATGGGCGCGCTGATATAATGTTTGCTAATATGACTGTAACGCCAGAGCGTATGAGATCTGTCGATTTTTCGATGCCGTATCTTTCTAGCATACAATCAGTTGTAAGTAAAAAGAGTGCCAATATTAGAAAAATCAGTGACTTAAAAGATCGTAAAACTCTTGTAATTCCTGGTACAACAAGTTTTGATTATGTTAAAAATAATCCACAACTTGGCATAAAAGATGTTGAGTGTAAAAACTCAAAAGATTGCTTTAAAAAATTTCAAGATGGCGAGGCTGATGCGTATTTGCATACAAATATTTTAAATGCGACTTGGACGCTTATGGATGGGAGCTTAGAAGTGTCAATACCGGTTGTTGGCGAGTATGAATTCATAGCGGCGGCTGTTGCGAAGGATAATAAAGAGCTCTTAAAAGCTGTAAATGATGCGCTAATGAGCCTTAGCAACGAGGGCGAATTTCAAAAGCTTTATAAAGATATTTTAGAGCCATATTATCGTGGTAAAATTGAGAAAAAATATCTTTTATTGGATGATGTTTATAACTCTTTATCTCTTTAAATTGATAACAAATTTAAATTAAATATATATGTCCTTTGATCTGGATTTTGTGGTTTTTCGCAAAAATAGCTAAATTAATCTGATGATTGTTTTCAAAAAATATTAAGCTAAATATTAATATACTTCGCCGTTATTTCAAATCAAAGGACATCAATGAAAAAAATTTATTTTTCTACTTTTGCGCTTTTAGCGTTAGGTACTTTTTTGGGCGCCGATTTAGCCGATTCTTCTCAAATTAAAAAACAAAAAGAGTTCGGTCCGCCACCTCCCATTACACCTAAAATCGCTCAATCTTATATGTTAGAGAATCAGTTTGATAATACACGACGAGATGAATATTTTTTTGTTACAAATAAAGTTGATTCCGCAATGAGCCCTTTTAAAATCGCTAGCGGTGTGTATAATGGTAGCTTTTATGGTTCTGCATTGACTAATTTTCGTACGCAAAATATCTACGCAATGCTAAATTTAAACTATACAAAGGCAAGAGACTATAAAGATGGCGCAGGTAAAAAGGTCGGTTTTGGTTATGATAGGTTTAACCAAGGTTTGATTTTAGGATTTGTTCCAAATGATGTTAGCGAGTTTAAATTTACCTATTTGCACGATGATATTCGCGATGATAAGCAGCCTCAACACGGCATGGATGCAGCAAAAACACAAAGGCATATTTTTAAATTTGATGGGCGAGTGGGCGAAGAAAATTTAAATAATACATTGACTTATGGAATGCGTTATAGAAAAGTTGATCGTATATCTGATAATTTTTCTGTCCGACCAATTGTAGATCCTACTAAATTACCGCTTTTAAAAATGGAGCGCAAACGTTGGGATTATTATGCTAAATTTGATACCCAGGTCGGTGATTTGCATAATCAAGTCGGCTTTTCGCACGAGATTGACAACCATTTAGGGCGCAGATGGAAACATGAATTAAATAGCGCGGATATTTTCAACGCTTTTCGTTTTCCTGATATACATGTGAATAAATATAAAATTTTTGACACAATGAAATATGTGTTAAATGAGCAAAATGATTTTGAATTTGGTCTTGCTTATGAGTATAACAAAGCAAAAATGCGTGCCAATGATTATAAAATCCCTATGCCAAAAAATGGCAAATTCTTTCCAAGCGCAAGAGAAATTTGGCAATATTACTACGGAATAAATTTTGATGGCGTTGTAGATACCGATGCATTTAGTGCTGAATTTAAATATAATTTTATGCCTAATAAAATTTCAAAATATACAATAAATTTGGCTCATATTGAGCGCATCGGAGAGAATCCAGAACGATTTAGTTCTCTTTCTAATCCTTTTGTGTTTAAGAAAAATGACCCACAATTGCTAAAAATGTGGCGCGGAAAACAGATGAATATCGCAAATCCATTAATCAAAAAAGAAGAGCACAATTTTATCAAACTTAGTTCAAATTTAAAGAGTGAAAATTTCAAAAATTATATGAATGAGATATTTGGCGATAGCTATAATTTCGCCATAGATTTTATGTATGATGATGTAAAAAATCTCATTATTTTCGATAGATTTGCAAAAGATGGTGCAATCATTACACGAAATGTAGATGCTAAAATTTTTAAAGCAAGTGCATTGTTAGAATACAATTTAAACTCAAATTTAGGCTTTAGCGCGAAAGGCTTTTATGCTTACGGACGAAATGACACAGATAGCAAGCCACTTTATCAAATTCGTCCATTAGAGCTTGATTTAAATCTAGATTATAAAGATTATTTTTCATTTGGCACATATAATGTGGGTAGCGCTTTACGAATGGTATCAAAACAAACAAAAGGCGACTTTGATAAGAAAAATCATGCCGGCGTAGATAATCGTGATAGCGCAAAAGGTTTTGCGACAATGGATCTTTATGCTGGGGTAAATTTTAAAGATAAATTTGGCGTGCGTCTTGGAGTTAATAATATCTTTGATAAAAAATATTCAGAATTTATAAATGTAAATCACGTTCAATCTGTTGCGCCAAAGGCGGTAAATGCACCTGGAAGAAATGTTTATTTGAGTTTTCATGCTGCGTTTTAAGTGAAAAATTTAATTAATGGATTTTTTAAGAGTGGAATTATGTAAATTTGTCTCTTTTTAAGACGGAAATTTAGTTTATTTTGTCTTGAATATGTTGTTGCAAATTTCATAATTTTATAAATGATTTGAAATTTTAAAGGAGCAATTAAATGAAAAGACGAGAATTTATGAAATTTAGTGCGGTTTTTGGTGCTACGGCGTTTGCGAATCCGCTTTTTGCAAGAGAGAATTTTACGATTTATGGTGCGCCTTCTTTGCCATCTTTGACGATAGCGGTCGCGCTTTTGCAAGGAAATTTGGCTAAAAATTATGATGCTAAACTTCAAACTTGGCGCGATCCAGATCAGTTACGCGCAGGTGTTGCAAACGGCACATTTAAAGTTATGATGAGCCCTAGCAATGTCGGACTAAATTTGGCTAATCAAGGTCAAAACGTTGGACTTGTAAATATTTTAACAAACGGCTTTACTAGTATAAATGGAAAGCGCAAAATTTCAGATTTAGCCGAGCTAAAAGGGGCTAAATTTCTAATTCCTTTTAAAGGCGATATGCCAGATATCATAGTTCATTCGTTATTTAAAGCCCTTAAAATCGACCCCGCACAGATCAAAATCGAATATGCAAGCTCACCAGCTCAGGCTGCAGAGCTGTTTTTAAAAAAAGATTATGAGTTTGCGTTTTTGCCCGAGCCGATGGGTAGTGCTTGCATTTTAAAAGGCAAAAAAATGGGCGTTAAAGTCGAGCGATGCTTGGATTTAGCGCAAACTTGGGGCAAGGTTTTTGGCGTTAAGCCTGTGATTCCACAAGCTGGAATTATCGCAAATCGCGACTTTTTCGCAGCACACAAAGGCGATTTTGAAATTTTACACACAGATTTGATAAACGCTCTTGAATGGATAAAATCAAACACGCAAAGCGCGGCTGAGATCGGCACAAATTTATTCCCAGCCCCCGCTCCTGCGATTGCGATGAGTTTGCCTTTTTCAAATTTGGTCGTCACAAAAGCTAGCGAAATAAAGCCTGAATTAATCAAATTTTATGAAGTTTTACACGAGTTTAACCCGAAATTAATCGGCTCTAAAATGCCACGCGACGAGTTTTTCTTATGCTAAAAATCGACAAAGTCCGCGCCAAACAGCACGCGATTTTCATCGTGATTGACTATCTTTGGGGTGGATTTATGAGTCTTGGGATTGTTTTTGCGCTTTGTGCGCTATGGCAGATAGGTAGCGTAAATTTTGGCGAGTTTTTAATCCCTGCGCCACTTGATGTTGGCAAAAAAGCCTTAGAAATTTGCTCTAAATTTGGCGAAAATGGGCTTGAAATTTCGCTATTTCGCGCTTTGATTGGCGTTAGTGTTTCGCTTATAATTGGCATTGGCGCGGGGTTAATTGCTGGAAGCTATAAAAGCGTGATGGCGTTTTTATCACCACTAATTACGATTTTGCTTGCTACTCCGCCGATTATTTGGATAGTTTTGGCGGTGTTTTGGTTTAGTTTTGGAAATCCTAGCGTGCTTTTTACTATCATTGTGATTGTTGCGCCGCTTACTTTTGCTAGTTCGGCGATGGCGATGGCAAGTGTGGAAAAAGCACACGAAGAGCTATTTGACGCCTATAAACTTGGCATTTTAAAAAAAATTCGCTACCTTTACATACCACATCTTTTAGGGCGCATAATCTCTGCTATATCCGTCGCTGTTGCAAGTGGCGCGAAAGTTTTGGTGATGAGTGAGCTTTTAGGTGCAAATGATGGTATCGGCGCGAAAATCGCGGACGCTAGGGCGATGTTAGAGGCGAGTGAAGTTTTGGCGTATGTCTGTTTGATTATTATTTTTGTTGCACTTTTTGAGTATCTAATCTCAAAGCCGTTGCAACTAATCTTTATGCCGTGGATTCGCTGATGAAAACGCTAGAAATTTCGCACGTGAGATTTGAAATTTTGCGTGATGTGATTGTGAGAGATTTTAGTATGAGTTTGCGCGAAGGCGAGGTTAAGACGCTTTTTGGAGCGAGTGGCTGTGGTAAAACGACACTTTTGCGGCTGGTTTGTGGGCTAGAAAACCCAAAATTTGGCGAAATTTCTAACGGATTTAATAAAATTTCTTTTCTTTTTCAAGAGAACCGCTTGCTACCAAATTTGGACGCTTTGCAAAATATCTCAATTTTTATGCATGAAGTAAATTTAGATGAAATTTACTCCGTAGCGCAAAAAATCGGGCTAGAAAAGGGCGATCTGGCTAAATTTCCAAAGGAGCTAAGTGGCGGTATGCAAAAGCGCGTCGCATTTTTGCGTATGTTTTTAAGTGGTTGTGATTTAGCACTTTTAGATGAGCCATTTGTCGGGCTAGATCGTGATATGCGCGAAATTTTGACAGATATGCTAACAAAAAAGATAGAGAGCGAAAAACTCGCCTGTTTGCTTGTAACTCACGATAGATTTGAGGCGGCAAGACTTAGTCATGAGATTATCGCGCTAGAGCCAAAATTTATGCAAATTCGCCAAATTTTATCGCTAAATACGCCACTTTCACAGCGCGATAACGCCTACGAAGAAAAAATCGTACATGAAAATTTCAAGGACACAATCTACTATGAATAAAAGATCAATCTTAAACGCAAATTCGCTCCAAAATTTGGCGCAAAATCCCAAATTTGCCACTTTTTTCACACATCCTATGCGGCTATTTTTCGTAAGTGCGGCGATTTTTGCGGCTCTTGGTGCGCTTAGCTTTTTTATCAGCACAGATTTTGTTAGTGCGCATAAAATTTACTTTTTAAACTTATCTCCAGCCTGTGCTTATGCGGGATTTTTGCTTGTTGCGTTTCCTGATTGGACAAACTACACAAAGCGAATATTTTTTATCTCTTTTGCGCTTTATTTTGCGGTTTTACTCGCCTTTGCGCTTTCGTTTTTTTCGCCACAAATTTATTCTGTTTTTATGTGTGTGTTTTGGTTTTTGCTTTTTGCGTTTTGTGCCTATTTATCGGCACTAGATCGCAATAGCGATAATCTTAGCATTTTGCTTATTTTGTTTTGTTATTTTGCTTTTGAGATGGCTTATGTTTTTACGCAAGATGATAAATTTATAAACGTGTTTATTCATCTAAATGTTATCGCGATCGTCATTGTTAGCTTTCGTATAAGCGTTGTTTTAGGGGCGATCGCGCTTGAAAATTCAAATCTAAAAGACCCTGTTTTTATACCAAATTTTATTCATAAAAACATATTTGCAACGCTTGGGTTTTTTTATATATTTTGTTCGCTTTTTTATCAATACGCGAGCGGTTTTGTCGCGCTTGGGCTTGGATTTGTGATGCTTGCGAAATTAAAAGAGCTTCATTTTATCGTCCTTTTGCGCAGATATTTTGTGGCGTTTTACTATATTTTTGAATTAAGTTGCGCGTGCGGATATATCTGGCTTGGCGTGGATTTGTTAGGTGGCTCAGATGGCGTTCGCGCGCTTCATTTAATCGCGCTTTGCTATCTTTTTGCGATGATTTTGTTTGTGTTTTTGGTTGCTGGGCTTAGGCATAGTGGTTTTGTGGAGCTAAAATTTCCAACTCTTAGCGTGATTGCGCTTGTTTTGCTCTTTTGCGCTGGGATTTCGCGATCAATTTTTGCGCCGATAAATTTGGGATTTTATATTCATATTCCAGCTACTTTTGTGATTTTGTCGTCTATTTTTTATCTAATAAATTTCTTTAAAATTTTTGTAAATCACGCATTTAGCGACGATCCAGAGTGAAATTTGAAATCGAAATTTTAGTTTGATATTTATTTTCATTTAATGAAAGTTTTTATACACTTCGCGGAAAATTTTTAAACAAGGACAAAATAGATGTTAAATAAATTTACTCTTTCTTTTTTCTCTATTTGTGCGCTTGCTTATTGTGCAAATGCCAATAATGTCGGTAAATTAAATTTAGATGAGGTTGTAGTTACTGCTAGTGGATTTGAGAGCTCATTAAAAGATGAGACGCGCAATGTCTATGTGATAAAAAGTAGTGAAATCGATAAAAAAGGCTATCGTAGCATAAAAGAGGTGCTTGAAAAAATCCCTGGCGTTAGCTTTTTTGGTAATATGACCGGCACAGGTTTTAGTGAAAGTATCGATATGCGCGGTCAAGGCAATAAAGCCAACACAGCTGTAAAAGTAATGATAAATGGTGTTGCTATAAACATGCTAGATACTTCGCATACGGTCGCCCCGTTTGAGATGATATCTATCGATGATGTTGAGCGTATCGAAGTTCTCCCTGGTGGCGGTAGTGTTTTATATGGTAGCGGGACAAGAGGCGGCGTGATAAATATAATCACTAAAAATTCACCCCGTGCATTTTATGGTAGTTTAGAGAGCAAATTTGGCTCTTATAACTATAGAGATTTTAGTCTAAATTTAGGCGGAAATGCAACACAGAATCTGTTTTTGAAATTTAATTCAAAAATATTTAGCACAAATGGCTATCAACACGATGAAAAAAATCGCGGATATTATTTAAGCGGAGCGTTGAATTATCAAATTTCAGAGATGCAAAATTTGGAAATTTTGCCAAGTATTTATAGAGAAAAAACTCACTCAGCCAAGTCGCTTACTCTAAAAGAACTCACTCAAAATAGGCGTCAAAATCCAAGTGGCGAAACGACTAAAATAGACTTGACCAAATTTGATATCATCACAAAATATCAGATCTTTTTGGACAACTTAGAACTAAATTTAAAGCCATATTATCAGCTAATTAAGCTAGAAAATAAGCCCGAGCGTTCGCTATTTCGTGATGAAAAAATCGGCGTAAATTTTAGTTCGAAATTGACATATCATAGCGGTGAATTAATTTTAGGTTATGAGATGCTAAAAAATAAAGGCAAAAGGCAAAGCATAATTGATATGAATATGCCTAAAATGGGGCAATATCACCATGGGACTTTTATCGATATTGGTAAGCTCACAAACTCTTTGTATTTTATGCAAAAGCACGAATTTGATCCGCAGTTTGATTTAAGTGTGGGAGCTAGATTAGAACATGCCGTCTATGATATAGATAGAAAAATAGATATGAGTATTGGTGGACGAAAAATCCCGCAACAAGGCATTGAAGATAAAACGACACAAAATAACTTTGCTTTTGAAATCACACCGAATTTTAAATATTCAGACACAGGCAATATCTACACTAAATTTGAGCGCGGATACATCAGCCCAAGCCCTGTTCAATTAACAGATAAAATCAAGGTCGGCAGGAACGGTGTATATGTATTAAATGGTGTCAAAAGCGAAACATTCAACACATACGAAATAGGGCTAAAAGATGAAATTTCGAACGAAATTAGCTTAGCTTCTAGTGTTTTTTATACTGACACAACAAAAGAGATTTTGCAAAAATTTGGTCCTGGGGGACATGGTCAGGAGTGGAAATTCTTTAATATCGATAAAACACGTCGTGTTGGTTTTGAAATTGGCTTAAAAGAGCGTATATTTGATGTGTTAGATTTTACGCAAAGCTACTCTTTTGTTGATGCTAAAATAAAATCTGGTAAAAATAATGGCAAAGAAGTACCATTTGTCTCAAAGCATAAATTTGTCTTTGGCGTGACTTATGAGCCGGTGCGAGATCTAGCAATTTTTGCTGATTTAAAATACCACTCAGCGCAAAGAGATATCAAAGATGAAAAAAATATCAAATCACGCACAATAACAGATGTTGGTGCCAATTATAAATTTGCTAATGGATTAAGTCTTGGCGCGGGTGTTAAAAATCTATTTAATAAAAAATATTTTGATTATGCCGATGTTGAAAACGACCTTTATACACCAGCAAACGAGCGAAATTTCTACGCGCGGATAAAATATGAGTTTTAAATTTTTGCTGATTTGTTTTGCGATTTTTATCGCGCTTAGTATTAGTGCGCTTAGTATCGGCGGGGCTGATATTGGCGTTGGTGAGATTTTAAATTTTTGCCTTGGTAAAGATATCGGCGAAGCAAATGAGACGATTTTATTTGATATGCGTCTGCCGCGACTTTTGATGGCGATTTTGGTTGGTGCGCTTTTGGCGACTTCTGGTAGCGTGGTGCAAAGCGTGTTTTTAAACCCTCTTGCAGATCCTTATATCATCGGTATTGCGGCGGCTGCGACTTTTGGCGCGGTCGTTGCTTATCTATTTGGGCTTGATGAAATTTATTATGGCGTGTTTGCATTTATATGTGCTACAGCTCTTTCGCTTACGATTTTTAAGCTCTATCGCGCAGGGCAAAGCACGGCAACACTACTAATAATCGGCATTGCGCTATCTGCATTTTTGGGCACTTTTACATCTCTTGCGATCTATCTTATCGGCGAAGATAGCTTTAAAATCACGGCTTGGATGATGGGTTATTTAGGCTCTTCTTCGTGGAAAAAAATCGCACTTATTGTGCTACCGCTTACGCTTTCGCTCATATATTTTTATATGAAGCGTTTTGAATTAAATGTGCTTTTATCGGGCGATGATGAGGCAAAAACCTTAGGCGTGGATACGCGCAAATCAAAGAAAAATTTACTTATCGTATCGTCTTTGATTGTCGGTTTTTCGGTCGCTTTTACGGGAATGATAGGCTTTGTCGGGCTTATTATTCCTCACACTTTACGAATGCTGCTCAATACATCAAGCAACGCCGTTTTAATCCCTGCAAGCGCGATTGTGGGCGGATTGTTTTTGCTGTTTTGCGACATTTTAGCCAAAAGCATTTTAGCTCCAATCGAAGTGCCAATCGGCGTAATTACTTCATTTTTTGGTGCACCGTTTTTTCTATTTTTGGCTTTAAAAAATAGGAATATCGCATGATTGAGATAAAAAATTTAGCCTTTAATTACGGCAAAAGAGATATTTTGCGCGGGATAAACGCCAAATTTCAAAGGGGCAAATTTATCGGGATTTTGGGCGCAAATGGTAGCGGAAAATCGACGTTTCTAAAAAATATTATGCAAATTTTAACTCCAACTAGTGGCGAAATTTTGTTTCAAGGGCAAAATTTGCGCGATTTTAGCGGAAAAGAGATCGCGCTAAATTTTGGCTTTGTTCCCCAAAAATCAAATTTATCAATGCCACTATCTGTGCGCGATGTGCTTTTTATGGGACGATTTTCGCGGTTAAAATCGCCATTTATCGGATATGGCGACGAGGATTTTCGCGTGGTAGAGAGTGTGGAAAATATGCTAGAAATAGGCAAATTTCGCGACCGCGTGGCTCTTTCTTTGAGTGGGGGCGAATTTGGGCGCGTTATGATTGGACGCGCGCTTGTTGGCGAGCCAAAATTTTTATTGCTTGATGAGCCAACATCTGCGATGGATATAAATTTCGCGTTAGAGATTATGAGAATTTGTGCAAAATTGGTGCGCGAAAACGGGCTTGGTGTTATAATCGTGCTTCATGATTTAAATTTAGCGTCGCTGTTTTGTGATGAAATTTATATGCTAAAAAATGGCGAAATTTTACATCACGGCGCAGCTTGCGAGCTTTTTACGCCCGAAATTATAAGCGAAATTTATGGTTTTACGCCTGAAATTTTAGAAAAAAATGGCACGATTTACGTGATGCCAAAACTTTAACACAAAGGAAATTAAGATGAAAAAAACACTTTTTAGTGCGCTTTTATCGGCGCAAATCGCATTTGGTGCAAATTTAGTTGTGCTTGATCCTGCTGCTATTGAGATGATCTATTCGCTTGGCGCACAAGATCAAATAAAAGCGATCGCAAAGACATCAATGAGTAAAATTTGGCCTGCCGATGAGGTCGCAAAACTCCCTAGCGTGGGCGGTTATATCAAACCAAATTTAGAAAAAATCGTCGCTTTAAAACCGGATTTAGTCATTGCTAGTTATCACTCAACAAGCACCGCCGATGAGCTAAAAAATCTCGGCATAAAATCGATGGTGTTAAATGCAAACTCTATCGATGAGATTTGCGCTAATCTTGATAAAATCGCGCAAATTGTCGAGGCAAAAGGGAAATCTAGTGAAATTTGCAACGAAATTCAGGCTAAATTTGATGGCAAAACCGCTTTGCAAGGCAAAAAAGGGCTGTTTGTTTTTAGCTCAAATCCACTCATGGCATTTAGTGCAAAGACCCTTCCTGGCGATATTTTGATTAAATTTGGCGCAAAAAATGTCGCCGATGGATTACAAGGCGATACGCCGATTATAAATAGTGAGTATATTTTGGGGCAAAATCCCGATTTTATCGCGGTTGTTGGTTCAAATGTTGAGACATTTTTGCAAAATAATGAGACACTAAAAAATACGAACGCTTATAAAAATGGCAAAATTGTCGCGGCGAAAATGACGATTTTGCGCGGTTCGCAACGCATTAGCGAGAGTGTTGATGAGTTTTACGAGAGCCTAAAATGAGCCTTTTGAGTGCGAAAAAGAGATAAAATTTGTGGATAAATTGAATAGAAATGGCGGTAGATCATGGCAACATCCAATAAAGACAACAACGAATTGAGTTTTAAATTTAATGAAAAATGCGACAATGCTTGCGTGAAAAAAGATACGCTAATAATCTACTCATCGCTTAGTGGCAATACCGCTAAAATCGCGCTTGTAGCAGCTAAAACACTCGGCGCACACTGCTATGAAATAGGCGAGTTTTGCGATAAATTTAAGATAAATTTATATGAAAATTTAGAGAGTATCGCACCAAATTTAGAACAAAATTCTGCGCAAAATTTAGCCGATACAAATGCAAAACAATCGCAAGAAAATCAGGCACAAAATCCCGCGCAAGAAAACCAAAACCAAGCCAGCGAAACTAGCAAAAATTCCCCGCAAAACATCGCTTCAAATTTAGCCGATAAAAATATAAATCAAACGCAAAATTTAGCAGACGCAAAACGCGCGCAAAATCACGCCTTTAAAATCTCGTCGTATGAAAATTTAACTCAAAAAAGCGACACGCATGCAAATTTCTCGCGTGAAAACAGCGCACATCAACAATTTGCAAATAAAAACGCCACACAAAATTTAGCCGATATAAACAGCACACATCAAATTTGCAAAAACGGCGCACACGAAAATAATTTGCAAAATCTCGCACAAAATACGCAAATTTTAGATCAATCCGCGCGCGATTTTGCGTTAAATCGTGGTGAAAATTTGGCTTTAAATATTGCAAATACAGGGCGCAAAAACTTTTTGCAAGAAAAATTGATGCAGGAAAACTCGTCGCAAGATAGCAAATCACACAATCTAGCTAACAAAAATTTAACCGATGAAAACCACACACCAAATTTGGAGCAAAATTCAAAACAAAATCCCGCACAAAATCAAGCTAACGAAAACGAAATTAGCAAAAATAAAGCGCAAAATTTAGCAAACATAAGCCAAGCACAAAATACGCAAATTTGCTCTTGCAAGCAAAAAAATCTAAATTCTCAAATCGGCGAAATTTTAAATCAGTATGAAAATTTAGCTATTGGTTTTTGGCTAGATCGTGGCGGTGCGACGCCGAAATTTGCGAAGTTTTTGCGCGAAATTTGTGGTAAAAAGATCGCGCTTTTTATGAGTTGTGGCGCCGATCCACAAAGCGAGCATTCACAAAAGATTATCGATAAAGTCGCATCTAATTTAATCGCGCAGGGTAATGAGATCGCGGGGAAATTTGTTTGTCAAGGCAAAATTTCAGATGAAATAATCGCGCAGATTCGCGCAATCTACGCACAAAAAAATATCGAAATTCCCGCCTCGCGCATCGAAAATTGGGAAAAATCGCGC